>JAFGOU010000477.1 GCA_016926315.1 Chitinispirillaceae bacterium | reverse complement strand
GCGTCAAGGATGAGCCGGTCGTTCGAGGTGTCGCGCCGCATCCGGCGGACCAGGGTGGCGACGGCAACGACGCCGAGTTCGAAGAGCGGCTGGTGGACGGTGGTGAGCGGCGGGGAGACAAACGCGCATTCCTCGATATCGTCGAAACCGGTGACCGCGATCTGTTCCGGTACACGGATGCCCAGCGCCGAAAACGCTTCGATGGCGCCGATCGCGGACTGGTCGTCGGCGGTGACCAGAACGTCGAAGTCGGCGATCCGGGAGGCGAGCGTCTGAGCGGCGCGGGCGCCGCTCTCGCGGGTGAAGTCGCCGGGGAATATACCGTCGGGTGAAAGCGTCAGGCCGTACCCGGTGAGCGCGCCGGTCAACAGGTCAAAACGCTCCTCCGCTTCGGGATTGCTGGCCGGTCCGGTGACAAAGGCGAACCTGCGGCAGGCATGGACCTCCACAAGGTGCCGGAGCAGTTCCCGCATGCCTTTTTTATTGTCAACATAGACGGACGGAATGCCCTCCTGCACACTGGTCATCGTCACGAGCGGCAGATGGGCGAACCGGCTGATGAATTCCTGTTTGCGCCGGTCCTCGACATAGCTGGCGAGCGAACCGAAAATGATCAGGCCGCTCAGCGGGTACGTTTCGGCAAAAGCGTAGAGGGCGTTTCGCTGGTATTGCCAGCTATCGGTAGGCGATTTAAGCAGCGTTCCGCCGGCAAAACAGAGGCAGTTGAGGTTGTTCTTCCGGGCGGTGTCGACAATCCCGGGCCAGATGCCTTTCTGGTAGACGCCCGACAGCTCTTCGACGAGGACGCCGATGCAGGGGAGGCCGTTTTTGAAGATCGTATGAAGCGGGTGCAGCGGGGAGGGCGGATTGATCATGGTAAGGTATTCCTGTTACATTGGTGGCAAAAAAAGCCGGTCCGGTCATGACGACCGGTACGCTTTTTTCTTTAATTCCGCGATCAGGTTCAACGCATCAAGGGGCGTCAGGCCGTTGATGTCGAGGTCCTGCAGCTGCTGAACGACCTCGGCGTACTGGCTGTCGATGATATTGGTCTGCACGCCTGAAGTAAACAGGTCGGTCTGGCCGCCGCCGACACCGGTTCCCGTTCCTTCGCAGTGCCGTGCAAGAACGGGTTTGTGGTCGGGCGTGAGCTCCATGTTTTCGAGATTGGCGAGTATCTCCCGCGCCCTGATAATCACCTTGCGCGGTACGCCGGCAAGACGGGCGACCTGGATGCCGTAGGAGTGGTCGCATGAGCCGTTGTCGATCTTGCGCAGAAAAATAATCTGGTCGTTCCACTCCTTCACTTTGATGTGAAGGTTCCTGATGCGCGGAAAAAGGAGCGCCATTTCGGTCAGTTCGTGGTAGTGCGTGGCGAAAAAGGTCCGGCCGCGCCGCTGTGGCGATTCGTGCAGGTATTCGGCGACCGCCCAGGCTATCGAAATGCCGTCGAACGTTGACGTGCCGCGGCCGACTTCGTCGAGCAGGATAAGGCTTCGGTCGGTGGCATTATTCAGGATATTCGCCACCTCGATCATCTCGACGAGAAACGTCGAAAGGCCGCGCGCAAGGCGGTCGGACGCGCCCACGCGGGTGAAGAATTTATCGACGATGCCGACCTGCGCGAACTGGGCCGGCACGAAGGAGCCGATCTGGGCCATGATCGCGATGAGCGCGTTCTGGCGGAGATAGGTGGACTTTCCCGCCATGTTCGGCCCCGTGATCAGGAGTATCTGGGCCTCTTTTTTGACCAGATCGGTGTCATTGGGAACGAAATCGCCTTCCCGCACCATGCGTTCCACCACCGGGTGTCTTCCTTCCCTTATGACAAGGTCTGGGTGCTCGGTCAAGATGGGTCGGCAGTAATTGTTTTCGAGAGCGACGCGGGCGAGCGCGGTAAACACGTCGATCAGCGCGACGGCCTCGGCGGCCTTCTGGATGCGCAGGCATTCGGCGGCGACCTTTTTCCGCAGCTCCGCGAACAGTTCGTATTCGAGCGTGCCGAGCCGCTCTTCGGCGCTGAGCACCTTTGTTTCCATCTCCTTGAGCCCGGGGGTCACGAAACGTTCGCCGCCCGTCAACGTCTGCTTGCGGATATAATCGGACGGAACGAGATCGCGGTTGGCATTGGAGACTTCGATGTAATAGCCGAACACCTTGTTGAACCCGACCTTGAGCGAGGAAATGCCCGTACGCGCCCGCTCGCTTTCCTGAAGACGCGCGATCCACTGCCTGCTCGATCCGGCGATGTCGCGGATCTCGTCGAGCGCCGCCGAGACGCCGCTGCGGATCAGATCGCCCTCACGGATTGAGTTCGGGGGATTGTCGACGAGCGTTCCGGCAATCAGCGCCGCGAGCGGCTCAAAACCGCTTATGGCGGCAAGCGCTTCGCCGATGAGTTTCGGCGATGCCTGGCCGAGCGTCCGGACCAGCGGGGGAAAGACCTCGAGGGAATTTTTCAATCCGATGAGGTCGCGGCCGTTGGCGCGCTCAAACGTGACCCTTCCGATGAGCCTTTCGATATCTGCGATCCGCTTGAGCAGAATCTCGGTCTCCTGGCGGACGAAGACGTCTTTCTTCAACCACTCCACGCACTGGAGACGCTCGCCGATGGCGGCGCTTTTTTTAAGCGGCCGGGTGATGAGCCGTTTGAGCAGCCGTCCTCCCATGGAAGTGCTTGTTTTGTCGAGCACGGAAAGAAGCGTGCCGCCGATCTCGTCGGTGTGCAGGGGGGTTAAAAGCTCCAGGTTGCGGATGGTCGACGGGTCGAGTTCCGCATATTCGGAAAGGGAACGCGGCGTCAGCGCGGAAATATGACGCAGATCGTTTTTCTTCTGCTCCTTGAGGTACATGAGCAGCGCTCCTGCGGCGCCAATGCCGGCAGTGCAGGATTCGAGTCCAAAGCCTTCGAGCGACGCCACCTGGAAGTGGGTCTTGAGCGCCTCCGAAGCGGTATCGAACGAAAACTTCCATGCATCGCAGGTTGAGACGACGATCTGTCGGTAGAGGGCGGCAACGGCCGAGTGAACGCGCTGTTCCTCGCCCGCCGCCGTCAGGATTTCGCTCGGGTCGATCCGAACGATTTCGCCCGATACCTCGCCGTTTTCCACCTCTTCGACCTCAAACTGTCCGGTGGAGAGGTCGCACACGGCAAGACCGGTCGTCCCTTTCCCGCCGTGCAGGGCGACGATGAAGTTGTTCGCCTTCTCTTCGATGAAGGACCCTTCGGTGGCGGTGCCCGCGGAGACGATTTCGACAATGTCGCGCTTGACGATACCTCTGGCAAGCTTCGGGTCTTCGGTCTGTTCGCATACCGCGATACGGTAGCCGGCCTTGACAAGCCGGTGGGCATACCGGTCGAGCGCATGATAGGGGAACCCCGCGAGCGGGGTGTTTTCGGCGCCGCCGTGGTTGCGGCTGGTCAGGGTAAGGCCGAGAACCTGCGACGCTATTTTCGCGTCGTTGTCGAACATTTCATAGAAGTCGCCCATGCGGTAAAGCAGGACCGCATCGGGATTGCGCGCCTTTATCTCGGCATACTGCCGCATGAGCGGCGTGGCATCGGTCTTTGCCGGGGCACTGCTCACGGCGCTGTCTGATGCGCCGCCCATTACATTTTCACCTCGAATACCGCATCGTCGTCCGGCTGCGCCGGGCGTTCGGCAGGCTCGGCGTCACGCTTTTGTTCGACCGCGACTTCGAACACGGCGTCCTCCGCCGGATCCGGTTGCGCCACGGGTGCGGGACGCGCTTCGTTCGCGGCGTCCGCCGTCTCAAAAACCGCTTCTTCGGCGTCGGCCCGCGTTGTCTTTCCGGAAGGTGCCTCCGCATCGGAAGGCGCGGCGTCCACTTTCACCTTCCTGGGTCTGCGCTTCCTTCTGACCGTCACGACTGGCTTCTCCACCGATTCACGATCGTCCCTGACCGCGGGCTGTCGAACCGTCTCGGCCTCCATGACAGGGGTTGGAAATGCGGCGTCCCCGGACGGCACCGGTGCGCTTTCCTGTGCCGCAGCTTCAAAAAAGCCGATGTCCTCTTCCGCCGGCGGAGCGGCCGGCGGGGGCCCGGCAGCATCGGACGGCAGGGCGATCTCGATGGTCGCTTCATCCCCAACCGCGGGGTCCTGCAGGGCACGGTCCTGGACATTTTTTAATTCGTCAATACCCATGGATTCCATTTTTTCGCGTATCATGGCTTCGAACTCCTCGATCCGTGGAAGATCGCTGATTTTGTTAAGGCCGAAGTATTGCAGAAATTCCGTGGTGGTCCCGTAGAGAAGGGGCCTTCCCGGTTTCTCGCTCCGGCCGGTGATGGTGATGAGCCTTTTTTCAAGAAGGGTTTTCATGGCGCCGTCGGAGATCACGCCCCTGATCGCCTCGATCTCCGCCTTGCTTAACGGCTGGCGATAGGCAATAATCGACAGGCACTCCAGCGCCTGGATGGAGAGCCTCTTTGAGGCTTTTTCCCTGAATATCTGGCGGACCCACGGATGGTAGTAGGCAACGGTCTTGAACTGATAACCGCCGCCGATCTCGACGATCTCGAACGGGTGCCGCTCGTTCTGGAGCTGGCGATTGATTTTTTCAACCATGCCGCCGATCTCCCGCGCGTCAGGGGCGTCCGGCAAAATGATTTTAAGGCGGGCCGTGGTCAACAGTTCGTCGGATGCAAACAGGACCGCTTCAAGGACCCGCAGCGTGTCGGCGGACGCGTCCTTGGGCAGGTCGGTTGTTTCATCGTCGGTCTGGTCGACCAGATCGTTTTCAAGATTGCTCATATCGCCTCCTGAAAAGGGTGCTTACTGCCGGGGATCTTCCGGCATATTTTCCGGCAGCGGCTCATTCCGCTCACCGCCGGTCCCGGACCGTTTCTGGCGGACGACGCGGATGGCCCCGAAACTCCGCTCCTGCCGAAACGAGATTTCCTGCATTTTGACCAGTTCAAGAATCGCCATGAAAGTCACCACCATGACGATTTTTCGTCTATCGTCGTCAAAGAGCTCCTCGAAGGGTACTTCGCCGCGGTCGGAGAGCACCGTGAGCACCCGCTCGATACGGTCGTCGATCTTCACGTTGTCGAGACTGACCACGTGGCGGTGCTCCTCTTCGTCACGCGCCCGTTCGAGGACCTTTTTGAAGGCCGTCAGCAGGTCGAACATGGAGAGCGAGCCAAGATCGATCCCCCCGTCATCATCGTTGTCTTCGATTTTTTCCGCCTGCCCGCGCCTGAACAGGCTGGTCTGTTCGGCTTCGAAATTTTTGAGCGCACCGGCGGCCTGTTTGAATTTCTGGTATTCCAGAAGCTGCCGGATCAGTTGCTCCCTGTTGTAAATTCCCTCCTCGTCCTCCGCAACCGGTTCGGTTTCGGAGGGCGGCAGGAGCTCCCGCGCCTTGAGCCAGGTAAGCGTGGCGGCCATATGCAGGTAGTCGGCCGCGAGGTCGATGTTGAGATCGCGCATGAGGTCGAGGTATTCGAGGTATTGCGCCGTGATCTGCGACACCGAAATGTCGACAATGGCCACCTCGTTTTTCGTCACGAGGTATAAAAGCAGGTCGAGCGGTCCTTCGAACAGGTCGAGCTTGACCTCGTAGTCCTTGTTTCTTACCGGCATGCAATTGCCTCGATTTCGATCATGGCTCCCCGTGGGAGCGCGGCGACCCCCAGAACGCTGCGGGCGGGTTTGGCGCCGCCCAGGAGGCGTTCGTACACGGCGTTGAACGCGGCGAAGTCGGCCATGGAGCGGAGGAACACCGTGGTCTTGACGAGTGAGTGCGCGTCAAGACCCGCGGCCGACAGCACCGCCAGCAGGTTGCGGATCGCCCGCGTCGCCTGCTCTTCGATCGTTACGCCCGCAATATCGCCGCTTTCAGGTTCAAGCGGGAGCTGGCCCGAAATGAAAACGAACGCGCCGGTGTCGATCGCCTGGCGGTAAGGGCCGATGGGCGCCGGTGCTTGTGCTGATACCACGGGTGTCTGCGCCATAACGACGTCCCCTTATTCTACGGTTACCGATTTTGCCAGGTTGCGCGGCTGGTCGATCGCGCAGCCGCGCAGCGCGGCGATATGGTACGCCAGGAGCTGGAGCGGAATGACCGAGAGGAGCGGCGACAGCATCTCGATGGTTTCCGGTACGTATACGACATGACGGGCGAATCTTCTGATATTCCGGTCGCCTTCGGTGGCTATGGCGATCACGCTGCCTCCCCGCGCCTTGATCTCCTGGATATTGGAAATCACCTTTTCGTACACGCTGTCGCGCAGCGCGATGACCACCGAGGGCATCTCCTTGTCGATGAGGGCGATGGGGCCGTGCTTCATTTCTGCCGCCGGATACCCTTCGGCATGCACGTAGGAAATCTCCTTGAGCTTGAGCGCGCCTTCAAGCGCCACCGGGAAGTTGTAGGAACGTCCCAGGTAAAGAAAGTTCCGGTGTTTCCGGTAACAGCGGGCGATCTCCCTGATCGCTTTATTCTGCTTGAGGATTTTTGTGACCTGTACGGGTATTTGCAGCAGCGCCCTGGCGATGGCCATTCCTTCGGCGTGGGAAATGCGACGCATGCGGCCCAATAGAAGCGTAAGGAGCGAAAGCACGGTAAGCTGCGAGGTAAAAGCCTTGGTCGATGCGACCCCGATTTCCGGGCCGGCGTGGAGATACACGCCGCCGTGTGTTTCGCGGGCGATGGTGGACCCGACCGCGTTGCAGATGCCGAGCACCGTGGCTCCCTTGTGCGCCGCCTCGCGCAGCGCGGCGAGCGTGTCCGCGGTTTCGCCGGACTGGCTGATCACGAACACCAGGGTGTGCGATTCGATGATCGGATTACGATACCGGAACTCCGAGGCATACTCCACCTCCACCGGGATTCCGGCGATCTCTTCGATCATGTATTCGCCGCAAAGCGCCGCATGCCAGCTCGTACCGCAGGCGATAAGCAGAATCCGGCGGATCGAACGCAGCTCGGGCAGCACCAGGTTGAGGCCATCGAGACGCGCGGCGCCCTCTTCGACAAGGAGTCTCCCGCGCATGGCGTTGCGGATGGTCTCCGGCTGCTCGAAAATTTCCTTGATCATGAAATGGTCGAAGCCGCCCTTGGCAAGGGCTTCCGCGTCGCCTTCGATATGGTGAATCTCGGTGTTGACCGCCCTGTTATCGAGCGTGACCGTGGAGTACTCGCCGTTTTTCCGCAGCTCGATCAGGTTGCCGTCCTTGAGGTAGATCACTTTTTTGGTATGATGCACGATCGCCGACGCGTCCGATGCAAGGAAGAGCTCGTTGTCGCCCACGCCGACCACGAGCGGCGACCCCTTGCGCCCGCCCACAAGCACGTCGGGATTGTCGAAGGCGACGACCGCAATGCCGAAGGTTCCCTGCACCTCGAGCAGCGCTTTACGGACCGCCGAGGCAAGATCGCGGTTGGTATAGTACCTGCCCACAAGCTGGGCGAGCACTTCGGTGTCGGTCTCGGACCTGAACCGGACGCCTTCGCCCTTCAGGCGATCCTTGAGCGAACCATAATTTTCAATGATGCCGTTGTGTACCAGCGCGATCCGGTTTGCCTGGTCGACATGCGGATGGGAATTGACCTTTGACGGCGCGCCGTGGGTGGCCCAGCGGGTATGGGCAATGCCGGTGGTCCCGGCAGGACTGTTTTTCCTCATGATTTCCCGGAGGTGCGAAACATTCCCCTTGTCTTTATAGAGCTGGCTTTTTTTCTTTCCGTTAACCAGGGCGATCCCGGCGCTGTCGTAGCCGCGGTATTCAAGGGCGGCAAGCCCGTTGATGAGGATGGGAAACGCCTCCTGGTTGCCGATGTACCCTACGATGCCGCACATGATCGATTTTTCTCCTTGGAAAAAGCCGGAAACAGGAAGAGATGAGCTCTGGAGAGCGTTTGTACCCGGTTAAATATAATAGATTATGGGTACAGGTGAAAGAATTCAGCAGGGGTATTGAGATCAATCGCTCCGGCGGTCCGCAGGCGTTCCGAAAACACCTTCCCGTGAAGGATTTCGCTAAAGGTGCGGGAGTGCCCGCCATACGGCACCTGACCATGATGGCGGCCCCATAAGCTATTTTTATTAGTCCACTGTTCTTCAATCGCTTTCATTCACCTGATACCAGGAGGAGTTTCATGGGTAAAGGAGACCGTCGTTCGTTCCGGGGAAAACTGTTCAGCAGGAGTTATGGGGTAAAACGGCCCCGAAAAAAGGATAAAAAAGGCTCGGTAAAAGCCGCATAACGGTGAAATCGAACGTCGTTATCGTCCGGTGCGACGCCTATGATGCCGCGACCGTGGATGCCGCGGTACGCCGCGGCGTCGATCTCCTCGGCGGGATGCGCGCGTATGCGCGGCCCGGAGAACGCATCCTGCTCAAGCCCAACGTCCTGTGGGCGACCCGACCGGAAAAGTGCGTGGTGACCCATCCCGCGGTGGTGGCTTGTGTCGCCCGTCTGCTTCTGGAGCATGGCGTCCGGGTGACCTGCGGCGATTCCCCCGGGGGAATCGGCTCCTGCGCCGCGACCCTCAGGCAGTGCGGATTTACCGCGGCCCTGGAGGGGCTGCCGGTCACGCTGGCCGATTTCGACCATGGAAGAATGGTTTCGCATCCGGCTGGCGTTTCAAGCAAAGCGCTGTTCCTTGCCCATGGCGCGCTCGATGCCGACGGCATCATCAGTCTTCCCAAGCTTAAAACGCACGGCCTGGTGACCCTGACCTGTGCGGTCAAAAACCAGTTCGGCTGCGTGCCGGGCATGACAAAGGGCGAATACCACGCCCGGTTCCCGGACAGTTACGATTTCTCCCGGCTGCTCGCCGAAATCACCGCCCGCCTCCGCCCCCGGCTCTATATCGCCGATGCGATACAGGCAATGGAGGGCAACGGGCCGCAGAGCGGCGACCCGAAACCGCTCCGATGTATTCTATTGTCAAGCGATCCGGTGGCGCTGGATACCGTCGCGTGTCGGCTGGTGGCGTGCCCGCCGGACTGCGTTCCCACGATCGCCTCCGGTATGGAGGCCGGACTCGGCACCAGCGACGAGACCTCGATCGAACTGGCGGGCGACCCGATCGGTGCATTCATCGATCCCTCGTTCAGGATAAAAAAGACCCGGCCCGTGCCCATGCCCGGAAGCCGTTTTCTGCGGGGACTGCGGCGCCATGTCACCAGGCGGCCGGTTATCAGCGCGGCATCATGCACGCGGTGCGGAAGGTGCATACAGGTCTGCCCGGTTGATCCAAAGGCGGTGAACTGGAGGACCCCTTCGGCTACCGCGCGGAAAAAGGCGCCGCCACGGTATGATTACCGCCGCTGTATCCGCTGCTTCTGCTGCCATGAGATGTGTCCGTCGCGGGCCATTGTCATCAAACGTCCGCTGGCCGGCCGGCTGCTGCCGTTCGTTTCGTATCTTGCGCTCCTGGCCGCCCACCTGAACAGCCGGTTGAACCGCTCCCGGGGGCCGGTCCTGCGCCAGGGTGCACGGAGATGAATTATCATAACCGACACGGGGCTGTATAACGTATTTTATTCGAGGCCGGAAGAACCGGCGGACCGTCATAACCCATGGTGATAGAACTCCTTTACCAGCAGACCGGGATCTACCTTTTTTTCTCAAGGCTTTTCAGCACGAGCGCGGCCACGCTGCTCTCGTTCTGTCTGGCGGTGCTCCTGTTTCCTGCCTTTATCCGTTTGCTGCGCCGCCTGCAGTTCACCACCGAGCTCGATTCCCAGGCCGGGCAGAAGGAGCCGGTCATGCCCGCCGGCATACTGTTTCTGGGTATCATTCTCCTCGTTTCGCTTTTCACGGTCCGTTTCAATTCCTATGTCTGGTCCGCGCTGTCGATCTATGTTTTTTTCAGCCTTATCGGAGCGGTTGACGATATCGTAAAAGTGATCAACAAACGGCGTGTGGCCCGCGGGCTCATTACCCGGCAGGACTACCAGTACAAGGCCGACGGCATTTCCGCCGGCTTGCGACTGTTGCTCTATATTCTCGTTTCGCTCGCCGTCGCGGTGCTGGCGTACGAGTATATCCCGAATATCAACGGTACCATCACCCTGCCGTTTATCAGCATCTCGAAAAACTTCCCCTACATGCCCTTCTGGATCTTCATCCCGTTCATGACGCTCGCCATCGCCGTCATGGCGAACGGCGTCAATTTCACCGACGGGTTCGACACGCTCGCGAGCGTTCCGGTCATCACCTGCGTGCTGTTTCTGGCCGTGGTCTGCTTCGTGTCGAGCAACAGCACCTGGTGCGCGTACCTGCTCATTCCCCATATTCCCGGGCTGCTTGAGCTGTTGCCGCTGTTAGGCGCGGTGGTCGGGACCCTTCTCGCCTATCTCTGGTTCAACGCGCCCCCGTCCACCATCATCATGGGCGATTCAGGATCGGTGGGGTTGGGAGGGCTCATCGGCATCGTGTTCGTGTTTACCAAGGCCGGTTTTTACCTGCCCATCGTCGCCTTTATTTTCATGCTGGAGTTCGTGTCGGTGCTCCTGCAGATAGGGTATTTCAAGCTCACGCGCAAACGGTTGTTTCTCATGGCGCCGATCCACCATCACTTTCAGATACTGCTCAGGAAAAGCGGCCGCTTCGGCGGCGAGTTCCAGATCAAGCAGAAGATCATCTGGCGGTTCCATATCGTTTCGGTGGTGCTGCTGGTCGTCGCCCTGGCGCTGTTCCTGAAAGTCAGGTAATCGGGCATACCGGATACACCGCAATGGACATGCAGACGACCTACACTTCACCGGCGGGCAGGGAGTTTTCCCTTGCCGCGGCGCGCATGGCCGGCATCAATCCCGCGTCGCGCGTGCTTGACATGGGATGCGGGTACGGTGAGGCCGCCTGTATCCTGGCCGCGGCATTCCGCTGCAAAATCACGGCGGTTGACGCGGTGCCGGAAAATGTCGAGAGCGGCCGCCGCCTGGCCCTGGAGCGGCGGGTCAGCCACCTGATCACCTTCGAGACCGGCGACATCATGCAGTGCGACTTCGGCCAGACGCCGTTCGATCTCGTTCTTGCCGAAGGCGGCATTTTTTCGTATGTCTCCCGGATCAAGGGCCTCATGCTGGCGCACTCCTGGCTGCCGGGCATGGGGTGGCTGGCGTTTTCAGACCTTGTTTTCCTGTCGGGAAAAATGCCCGCCGAAGTGCGCGGGGTTTTTGAAGATGAAAAATACCATTACGAAACGGAAATGTCGTACCGGAACCTGGTGCGTCAGGCGGGATTTGAAGTCTATTTCATGAGCCTCGTGCCGCCGAGCGGCTGGGACAACTATTACGCCCACATGGCGCGTCGGCTTGAAGAGGGGGTCGGCATCTTTCAGGACCCTAAAGTAAAGCAGGCGTTTCATCGCGAGATCGACACGTTTTACCGCCTCGAAGGGTTCCGGTATCTGGGGTACCTGTTCTGCATGGCGAGGAAGCCATGACGGTCTACGCGTAATGCCGCGCGTGCCGGGAGGATGCGGACACCGTTGGTGATTCAACCCGAAGAAGGAGCGTACCGTGAGCAACACCGCGTTTGCACGCAGGATCGTCAGAAAAGAGATCGCCGCGCTTGACCGAATGATGCGGGGACTGGGACCGTCCTTTGACCGTGCGGTGGAGTTGATAGGAGGCACCACCGGCAAGGTGATCGCCACCGGACTCGGCAAGTCCGGGATCGTGGCGGGAAAAGTGGCGGCGACCCTGTCGAGCACCGGGACTCCCGCCCTTTTTCTCCACCCGGTCGAAGCGCTCCACGGCGATATCGGGATCGTCCAGAAAGGCGACATCGGGCTTCTTTTTTCCAACAGCGGCGAGACCAGGGAGGTGCTCGATGTGCTTCAGGCCTTCAAGCGCGCCGGGCTTGCGACCATCGCCGTGACGGGCCGCGTACGCAGCTCGCTGGCGGACCATGCCGACGCGGTACTTGACGCAAGCGTCACCGAGGAGGCGTGTCCGCTTGGCCTGGCGCCCACGTCGAGCGTTATTGTGGCGCTTTCGCTCGGCGATGCCCTGACCGCCTGCCTCATGCAACGGCGGGGGTTTACCGAAAACGACTACAGCCGGCTCCACCCGTCGGGTGCCCTCGGGAAAAAGCTCCTGCTTACGGTTGCGGACGTCATGCATGCGGGCGACGATTTGCCGGTGGTCAGAAAAGGAACGCCTATGTCGCAGGCGCTCGTCGTGCTGACCGCCAAAGCCATGGGCGCGGTGATCGTGACGGGCCGCGGCAGGACCCTTGCCGGCATCTATACCGACGGCGACCTCAAGCGCACCATTCGGGAGCACCGGAATTTTTTAAGCCTGAGCGTCGACGACTTGATGACCGCGAACCCGATAGCGGTGCGGAAAAAAGCCCTTGCGGTCGAAGCGCTCAACCTCATGGAAAACCGTCCCTCGCAGATCTCGGTGCTGCCCGTGGTGGAAGACGACAACAAGGTTGCCGGTATCGTGCGCCTGCACGATTTGGTTAAGGCGGGGTTGTGAGCTTTTTCCGGGACTTCAAATAAATGAAGCAGGCGAAGTTTTAAAAACTTCGGCAAGCTTTTTCGCCATTTCCTTGCTGATCGCACGTTGTTTGGTCTCATAGTCGGAAATCCTGCTTGCCGGGACTCCGACAAGCCCGCCAAGCCGCGCCTGAGAATATCCCATTATTTCGCGGTAGGTTTTTAAATATCTGGCCGGGGCCATTTCCTTGGACATTTTCTTATACCATTCAGTTTCGTTAACAGGTATCAATTCATCATCGGTGTTCAGGTAGCTTGCATATCGGTGTCGGGCTTCCGACACTATTTTTTTCGGAGTAGTACGCTTAAAAGAAAGAAAGACCGTTTTGGCTCTTTAATATGGTGCGTTTTCACGACTGCCGACATAATACACCTCTATGGTTATGGTTCCTTTTTCATGCCGCCAACAAGCGACATGGCGGTACGTTATTAATCGTCTCAAAATTGTCTGCACACAATTGTGGAAAGGGTACTGTCATTTCGAGCCCGCGTAAGCGGGAGAGAAATCTCTTT
>JAFGOU010000476.1 GCA_016926315.1 Chitinispirillaceae bacterium | reverse complement strand
GCAGGTGATGCGGGTGGCGTTGACCGATAACAACGCGTACGGCATCAAGTATTTCTCCGGAAGCATCGCGGCCATACGGATCCACAGCGGCGTGCTTTCCTCCTCGGAGGTGCAGGCCAACTTCAACGCCGGGCCTCTTGCGGAGACAGGCGGTTCCTGTCTGCCGGGGCCGCCGGCAGCGCCGACAGCGCTTGCAGCAACGCCGGTGTCCTCGAGCCAGATCAACCTGACATGGACGGACAATGCGACGAACGAAAACGGGTTTTCCATCGAGCAGGCGACCGCCTCGTCAGGACCTTTTCTGTTTATCGCGACCCTAGATGCCAATACAAGCTCCTATGCCAGCGTCGGCCTTATGGCAAACACGCAATACTGGTACCGCGTCCGGGCATACAATGACGGAGGAAATTCATCGTATTCGGCCACGGCCCAGGCGACCACGCCCGCCGACGCCCCTCCCATTGTTGTTGCCGGCGATCTTTTGGTGAACCTTATGGCAAAAGACCTCGCTTCAGGCGCTCTTTCGAGTTGGGGCAATCCGGGTACCCTGGGCGGCAGTTTTGCAGCGACCGGCACCGCGCCGCAGGTAGGCACGGTGGCGGGCAACAAAGCGGTCACCTTCAGCGGCGCCAACGGCATGATCTCGAACGTGGTCGCACCGGCTTCGATCACCGGTTCGCAGGACTGGTCGGTTGAGGTATGGGCGTATAACCCCTCGGTGGCGAGCGAAGAGTGCATGGTGCAGTGGGCAGAGCGCGGTACCACCTCCCGGTGCGCCCAGTTCAATTACGGTACCAGCACTTCGTATGGTGCCGCGACCCATTATGGCAACGATATGCGATATACCACGGTTCCTGCTGCGGGTGCGTGGCACCATCTTGTGCTGACCTTTACCGGAGGCACGGGCGGCACGGAGCAGGTGTATGTGGACGGTGTTCTGAACCGGTCGCGCACCGCGACGCTCAACCTGTTTTCCGGGCAGGTGATGCGGGTGGCGTTGACCGATAACAACGCGTACGGCATCAAGTATTTCTCCGGAAGCATCGCGGCTATAAGAATCCACAGCGGCGTGCTTTCCTCCTCGGATGCGCAGGCCAACTTCAACGCCGGGCCTGCCGCCGGCGCTGGCGGTTTCTGATTACAGCGATTATGTAAGGCTGAGGCTCGAAAGGGCCTCAGCCCTGTATACTGACCGGAATTGTTTTTTACTTAGTGGCTGTCCGGAAAGTACCCCCTTACGCTGTCATACCGGCGAAAGCCGGTATCCAGCTATCGAATTCAGCCAGAAAAACTGGATTCCGGCTTTCGCCGGAATGACGGTCTTGTGACTGAGAGGGTTTTCGGACAGATACTACTTAGCGTCAGTCCGAAAACCCCCTCAGTCACGAAGTCGGTATGACGTCATACATAGGGCTTTTCTTGCAACCGCTGTTAATCCCTCATGTCTTGTCTCCCGGTACTTCGGCCGCTAATTGACTATCTCAGGGCGTCAATGATATAGTGAATAGGTTCTGTTCAAAGCAGGTCATAGGGGATGTTTCTCTGAGCTTCATTTATCCTGAGTGCTTCGTCAGGATAAGCACTGGCATTGCCGAGGGGAAGCGTCACCTCCTCAGAAACAGGACCAATTCCTTTGCCGGATCAGGACGGTACAACCATGAAAAAAACCGCTGCAGCCGTTCCGCTGTTTTTTCTCTGTCTCTCTATTGCCTGCACCTCTTCAAGGAAAATGCTCGAGCAGCGGTATTACGACGGCGCTGTCGACAAATCCGTGCAGGTGCTTATGAAAAAGCCTGACAACCAAAAAGAGATTGAAGTGCTTGAGAAAGCATACACCCTTGCCAACGAGGAGGACGCCGAGAGGATTAAATTCTTCAAGCAGAGCGGAGAGCCGCAGATCTGGGAGGAAATTCACGACCGATATAACCGTCTTAAAAACCGGCAGAACCTCGTGAAACCGCTCGGTTTGGCCATTAAAAGACGCATCAATTTCGTGTACGTCGATTACGATCAGAACATCATCGAAGCAAGGTGCAGGGCCGCCGACTATCTTTTTTCTGAAGGGGAAAGGTTTCTCGCCGGGAATGACCGTTTCAGTTCGCGCAAGGCATACGACCGGTTTTTTAGCGTCAAACGCTATATGCCGGCGTATAAAGGCATCGATGATAAAATGAACGCAGCGTACGCGAAATCGTTTTCCCATGTCCTTTTTATCATCCGGAACAATTCGGGAAAATCTCTTTCCCGCTCATTCGAGAAGGATCTTCTCAAGATGGGCCTGCAGGAACAGGAGTTCCCGTGGATCAGGTTCGACACGCGATCGAACCCTAAAACAAAGTATGATTTTTCAGTCGTACTCAACATCCGAAGAATCGAAGTAACACCCGAAATATCAACATCGAGCCATTCCGAAGAGACCAGAGAGATTGAGGACGGATGGGAGTATGTTCTTGATGCAAACGGGAACGTTCAGAAGGATTCGCTCGGGAATGATATGAAAAAGACCCGGTATACGACCCTACGCTGCTCGGTGACCCGTTTTTCGCTGGGGAAAAGCGCCATAGTCGGGGGTACGCTCGATTTTGTTGATCAAACCTCCGGCCAGATGGTAAAAACCGATCCAATTGCCGCTGAATCGAAATTTGAATTTATTCATGCCAGTGCCAAGGGCGATAAGAACGCCTTAAGCGATGAGACGCGCAAACTGACTACCCTGAGAATCGCGCCTTTCCCATCGAACGAGGAGATGGTGCTGCAGACCGCTGAAAATCTGAAGCAGCGTACCAGGGAAATCGTTGTTGCGAACCAGCAGCTTCTGCAATGAGGCAGTGCTCGCAATCAAGATCGCCGGCAATACCGGGAATTTGGTCGGATGTACTTATTAATCGTCTCAAAATTGTCTGCACACAATTGTGGAAAGGGTACTGTCATTTCGAGCCCGCGTAAGCGGGAGAGAAATCTCTTT
>JAFGOU010000475.1 GCA_016926315.1 Chitinispirillaceae bacterium | reverse complement strand
GCCAGTCCGTCGTCGTTTGTTCCGGCAACGGACGTAAAACAGGCGATGGCATTCGCGGTATCGCCGCCCGCGAGCGCTGCGCATCCGGCGCGGAAACGGTAATGGCCGGGAGTACGTTCAAACCGCATGGCCCGGGTATAATAGTCGCGCGCGGTGGCGAAATCCCTCGCCAAAAACGCCGCGTCGGCAAGCGTGCCGGCCGCCCGCATGCGCACCGAATCCGCCGCGGCGGTATCTTCAACAAGGGCCCCATACGAACTGCCGGGCAGAGAAGCGGTTATAGTATTCAGCGCTTCCGGGATGCCGGATGGAGAAAGCCCGCCGGGCGAAGGGGCCGGCGTGGCCGTGGCGGTCGTCGCCAGCACCGCAATGAACCGCAGAACCCGGTTCATTCCAACGGTCCAGAGTGAATCACGGCAACGAAACTCGACGATCAACGGATCTCCTCCGCCGGCGCGCCGGCTTGGTCAGGCCCCTGCACGGTCACCGGGGTTTCCGTTTCGGAAGGAGCGACTGCGGCCTGCTGCTGCGCCTCCTGCTCCTCGACGAGACGCTCCAGTTCACGAATCCTGCGGTTTTTCCTGAAGATCTCGGTCCGGGTCCGAATAAACGTATAGAGCGCCTGCACGATCCCGAGACCAAGCCCCAGGGCAAAGCCGCCGATCACGTAAAAATAAACCGGCATCTGCCGCGTTTTATAGGTGAGGATCTGGGCGCCCACCAGCTGCTTGAACTCCGGCTGAATAAAGGTCAGTACCATCACCAGCGCGATAAAAAAAGCAATGATAAACAGCAGTATCCATGAAAACATCTTCATAAGGACATCCTTTCAGCGATAAGCGTCATGCCGCTCGAACGGACCGCCTGTACCGTTAAAATCGTTCCTGCCGGGTGCCCGGGACAAGCGGCAAGCACACGTTTACAGCCATGGTCCTGTCCTCTTAAAAAAGTGCCGTTTTTCTTTTCGACGCGGTCATACACCATGATTTCCAGCCGGCGGCCGACCATGCTTTCGTAAATCTCCCGGGTAATCGAGGTCTGCAGGCGTATCAGCCGCTCCAGACGGCTGATTTTCTCCCCGCGCGGCACGGTGTCGGTCATCCGCGCCGCCGCGGTCCCCTCCCGTACGGAGTAGGCGAACATGAACGCGGCGGTAAAGCGCATTTCGCGCACCAGATCGAGCGTTTCGTTGAACTCCTCCTCGGTTTCGGTCGGGAAACCCACGAGAAGGTCGGTCGTGATATCGGCGTCCGGCATATACGAGCGGGCCATTGACACGAGCGAACGGTAGTGCGCCGCGGTATAGTTCCTGTTCATCAGGCCGAGGATACGGTCGGAACCGGATTGCGCCGGCAGGTGGAGATGGCGGCAGAGCTTCGGTGTCGTTGCCATGACCCTTATGAGCTTTTCGGTAGCGTCCTTGGGATGGGAGGTGGTGAACCGGATCCGGTCAAGCCCGTCAATCGAGGCGATCCGCTGGAGCAGATCGGGAAAATCCACTCCATTGTCGCTGTAGGAATTGACGTTTTGTCCCAGAACCGTTATCTCGCGGACCCCGGCCGCCACCCTCGTCCGTAGTGATGCGACAAGCGTATCCGCCGGAATCGACCGTTCCGGTCCCCGCACATACGGCACAATACAGTAGGAACAGTAATTGTTGCACCCACGGGCGATTGGCACGAATTCGCTGACGCCAGGGATACTCGCAACCTCGTCATCGTGGCCGGTTTTGCCGAGATGTTCCTCCACCACCGCCGCGGCGTCGGCAAGCCGTGGCGCACCGATGACCGCATCGATCCCTGGCAGGCGATCCTTGAGCGTTTCACCCAACCGCTCGGCCATGCAGCCGATGACCCAGAGCCGCGCCCCGCGCCGCCGTTTCCTGATCGCGGCGAACTCGGCTATCCGCGCCAGGGCGCGCGCCTCGGCGCGCTCGCGCACGCTGCAGGTGTTCACCACGATCAGGTCGGCCTTATCCGGCGCGTCGGCTGGCGCGTACCCGCGCAGGGCGAGCGCACGCATGAGCGCGACGGAGTCGGCGACGTTCATCTGGCAGCCGAAGGTCTGGAAATACACGGAGGGCATTACGAAAAAATACGTTATCTCACCGGGATGAATGCCCGCGCAAAAAGAAGGCATGGTTTGCGCCCTACCCTTGTTGCGGCGCCCTTCCGAACTCCTCAAAATAGGCGCAGTCGAGGCACGATTCGTTTACAAAATGGAATGTGACGCCCTCGACCAGGCCTTCGACCACCCAGCACGCCTGCGCCTTGGGATTCAAACGGTGGAAACATTCGTTGCAGGTCGTGGCGTTGTGCGGATTGTGTCCCTGCCAGTATTCCCAGCATCGGACAAACCGCTTCGGTGCCGGTTTCGGCTTTGCCGCCTCCTCCGCTTTTCGCGCCGCTTCGGCGGCACTACGGGCCGCTTCGGACGCCTGACGCCGCGTCTCCTCTTTTTTCAGGGCCGCGGCATTAAAAAGCTGACGGGCCGACTCCTGTTCCGGCGCCAGGTGAAGGATTCTTGAAAGCTTGCTCGAGTGGAGAATGTGCTGAAGGTGCTCCCGCCCGCCGACGATGACGAGCATGCCGTCGGCCGCCCTGGCCTCGTTATGCATTTTAACGAGCAGACTGAGACCGCAGGAGTAGATGTTGTTGACGTTGCTGATGTCGAACACGACCTTGTGCTTGTTATGCTTTTTCAGCGCTTCCCATACCTGTCCAATCGCCGCTGTTTTCTCATAATTGATATAACCGGCGCAGGAGATCTGGGCGATGTCGGCTTCCTGGTGGGCTTTAATGCCGCTTTCACGGTTCAGGGTGATGAAGTATTTGCACTTTTTACACTTTTTCGCCTGGTCAAGGTGCTCCTCATGATAGGTCCCCCGTATGATCCAGCAGGGAAGGTCTTCCATGTCTTCCGGGTGCTCGTGAAAATGGCTCCACACATAACAGCCGGACCGGTCCTTCTCACTGCAGCGGGTCACTTCAAAGCATTTCACGGCAATGATCCTTTGGATAAAATACCTTCGTCCGATTCCCTGGCGCCCTGTGGCAGCCGCTACGGCGAGCACCTTTCTAGAACTATATCACTCCTTCAGTCGATGTGCAAGCGTCAGATCTCCAGCGGTGAATTCGTGATTCGGCGTTGCCGGTCATGAAGTATTTTATAGCCGGTTGTCGTATCGGTTTCCTTCACTGAGATATACGGTATGTCGCTCGTCGAATGGATCGCGCTCAACTCGGTCTCCGGCCTGGGTCCGGTACGGATCAAACACCTTCTGGACCATTTCGGCACGCCTGAGGAGTTTTTCAGGCGGTCCGCTGCAGAGATCAGAAGATGCGGGCTTGTTCCCGATGAGTGCTGCGGCCGGCTGTCCGATCCCGCGCTTTTTGCCTCGGCCGAAAAACAGCTGGCCATCGCGGAAAAAACCGGCATGGTCGTGCTGTCCCTTACGGATAAACGCTATCCTCTCTACCTCAGGGAAATTTTTGCACCGCCGCCAATACTGTATGTAAAGGGCGACCTGTCGGTTTTTTCCCTCCATGCCGTTGCCGTGGTCGGTACGCGTACGCCGTCGCTGTATGGAAAAAACGTTACCGCCACCCTTGCAAAGGAGCTTACCGGACACGGACTCGCCATCGTAAGCGGCCTTGCGAGCGGCATTGACACCATCGCCCACCAGACCAGCATCGATACGGGCGGCCGTACCGTTGCCGTTCTTGGATGCGGCATCGACCACGACTACGCGAATCGCAATCCCCTGCTTAACGAAAAAATCATTGCCACGGGTGCCATCATCTCGGAATTCGAACCCGGAACCCAGCCGCTCCCGTTCAATTTCCCGCGGAGAAACCGGATCATCAGCGGACTTGCCGCCGGAACGCTCGTGGTTGAAGGAACGGAAAAAAGCGGGGCGATGATCACGGCGCATTACGCCGTCCAGCAGGGACGGGACGTGTTCGCCGTACCCGGGCCGATTACGTCAAGCCTCAGCAGGGGCCCGTTCTCTCTCCTGCGTCAGGGGGCAATCCCGGCACGCAGCGGTTGCGAAATCGCGGCCGCGCTGTCGCTCATCGCGCACCCCGGGTTCAGGCAACCGGTTGCTTCGCCCGTCGTGACCGTGCCGTTAAACCTGCTTAACGGCATGGAACGCGACGTCTTCGATCATCTTTCGTCCACGCCCCGGCGGATCGACGAGCTGGCCGATGCGGTCGGCACGCCGATCATGCAGCTTTTTTCCGTGCTGCTGAACCTGGAACTCAAGGGCCTTGTCCGCCAGATCAGCGGGGCGCAGTATGTGCGCCCGGAGCATTTGTCCGGCATGGAACGCCAGACGGTCGCCCGGCAATGAAATCTCTGCCATGGATCGCTGCCGGCGCGCTTGTCTGCGGAAGCATCGTTTTTCTGTTCGGCAAGCAGGGCGTTTATTATCCCGGCAGCCAGCTGATACGGAAAAACGAAGAGATCGAGGTAAAACGGCGTCTGATCGATTCGCTCCAGCGCGAAATAGAGAGATTGACTAACGATACAACCTATATCGAGCGCATCGCCCGCGAAAAACTCGGCATGGCTCGGAAGGACGAACACCTCTTCAAGTTTACCGGGAAAGGAAAATAGCCATGGGTCCCCTGATTGTCCGGCGCTTTCTTAAACAGGTCCGCAATAACATCCTTACCGGGATAATCCTCATCATTCCGTTGATCGGTTCGGTCTGGATCATCTCCAAGCTTTTCATCTGGGCCGATTCCGCCCTCCCGGCCATATTCGGACAGGAGTGGTTCGTCGGCATGGGCCTGCTGGTCACGCTGATCCTGGCATACATCCTGGGGCTTGCCACGAAAAACTGGCTGGGAAGGAAAATCATCGCCACCGGCAACTCGGTGATCATCAGAGTTCCGGTCCTTAACAAAATCTACCTCGCACTCAAGCAGATCATCGAAACAGCGACCGCGGATAAGAAAAAACTGTTTGAGCGGGCGGCCCTCTGCGAGTTTCCGAAAAGCGGCACCTACGCGATCTGTTTTATCACCAACACCAACAACGAAATGTTTTCGGCGAAAACCGCAAAGAATCTTGTCTCCGTGTTCATGCCGACCACCCCCAACCCCACTACCGGGTTCCTTATGTATCTGCCCGAGGAAGACCTGATACCGCTCGACATCCCCGTTGAAACCGCGCTTAAAATGATCATTTCAATGGGCCTCATATCCACCGACCGGATTGTGGCAACCGAGACCCTGCCCCAGTCGACCCAGCACTGGAACTGGATGGACATCTTCAAACGCAAGCCGCCCAAAGAGGGCCGCAGGGTCCCCTCGGACCCGCGGGACTGAATCCGATCCGGTTATGGAAACGTGCTCCTGTATCGTCCTGTCGGTGATGCCCTGGCGTGAGTCAAGTTACATAACAACGCTTTTCTCCCGGACCCTCGGCCGTGTCGGCGGCATTGCCAAAGGTGTCCGCCGTTCGCCGTCGCAGGCGATGATGCTTGAGCGCGGCCAGATCATCGACTGCGTGCTCTATTACCGGCCGCACCGGGAGCTTCATACCATGAGCCAGATCGCGGTCGATTCCTTTTTCGAGGCGACCCGGTCGGACCTCGGCAAACTGGCGGTCCGCGACACGGCACTGGAAATCATTCTCAAAAGCCTCGGTGCCGCCGAATTCCACCCCGAGCTGTTCGATTACACCTCTTCGTTTCTTTCGCAGATCGAAGACGCGCCGAAAGGGCCGATGCCGTTTCCGGTCCTCTGGCGTTTTATTGCCGGCTGGTCGGCCCTTTCCGGTTTTAAAATCAATCTGAGGGAGTGCTTTCGGTGCGGAAGCGACCGGATCCTCGATGAAGGAGGGCGGCTCTCTCCGGAGCACGATGGGATCGTCTGCAAACGCTGTCTTGGAGCGGACGGCCACGGGCGCTCATTCATCCCTGCGGCGGTGCTTCAGCTTTTGACCGCCAACGCCGGAACCCCGGCCGCCCTCCCTGCGTCAGCGGCGGCGGAAGAGCTGCGCATTACCAACCTGCTCGCCGATTATGCCCGCTACCACTTTGATATCAGGGGCGAACTGAAAACGGTATCGTTCCTGGAAAGCATCGTTACGATGCAGAAGCTGGAAGGAATGGGGTGCAAAGCCGCCCTGCGGCCCCTGCTTACGCCTTGATCATCCGGTGTACCAGGTCGCTGGAATCGATGAGTCCCAGCACCTTTTTTTCCTCATCCACCACGATGGCAAAACGGCGGCGATGGTGCGCCATATGGTTGACGATATCGCTGTATTCCGCGCTGGCGGCGATGGTATAGGGTTCACCGCTTTTCATGACCAGCCGCACCGCCGAGTTTGTTTCCTTTTCCCATTGCCGCTTGACCGGGTCGAGCAGCCGGTCGCGTGCCGAGCTCATGTCGTAGAGAAGCCAGAGGCTTTCAGGATCCACAATACGCTCGGGAAAGGTCGCGGTAAAGAGATCTGCCAGATCGACAATGCCTTCCAGCTCGTTGTTGGCGTTTACCACCGGCAGAATCGTGAGGCCGTTGTTTTCCATGCGGACCACGGCCTTATGCACCGGATCCGAGGACCGCACCGTGGCGTCGCAGCTGATGAGTTCTCGCGCCGTGAGCGTATCGCCGATCTCCGGCGCCTTCTGGTCGATGGCGTGGATGAACTCGTCAACGCTCTTCGCATTTTCAAGCACATGGGAGTGGTTGACCACCAGCGTGGCAATCGCCTTGAGCACCTTCAGATACTGCTGCGCCTTCTGTTTGGAGGTTATGACCGCGAAGATATACTTCACCACCCGCCGCCGGTTGTCGACGACGATGGTCATTTCCCGTTCCAGGCGGATGAACAGAACCATGACGTCCACCGGCGCATCGACATAGCCGTGCGGCAGAAGCAGCCGGTGGCCGAGATAGGTCGACCCCTGATTTTCCCGGCGGACGATCGCTTCCCGCAGCACTGCGGCGTCGGTACGGGTAAACGGCACAAGCTTTTCCGCAATGAAATCAACGATCTCCGGATAACTGTCAAACCGGTGGTCGAGAAAAACCAGCCGCCGGTCGAGAGCGCTGCTCAATTTCATGGTTCCCCTTTGTTATCGTTTCCTCGGTCGGTTTTTTTTCGGAGGAGGAGGGAACAGCGAATCCGCCGTCTGCATCGTCTGCACGGCCTTGCCGTGCGCCTCCATCGCCTTCTCTTTCGCCGCGAACAGGTCGCCGGCCCCAAGCGCGGTACTTGCCTTCATGGCGCTGATGCGTATGGTATCGAGGTCCGCGGGGATCGTCCCGACCTCCTTCTTCTTTTTTTCCGCCAGTACGAGGAGCGTATCGAGGCTGTCGATCAACACACCGGTCCGCGCCATAAGATCCTGCGCCTCGGAACGTATTCTTATCTTTGCGGTCTCGACCGCCTTTTTGGCGCTGCCTGCGGCGCTGGCCGTGCTTTTAAGCGTCTCCACTATCTTGTCATATTTTCGCAAAAACGGCATCTTCCGGTTTTCGACGGTCAGTTCCTTCATGGCAAGCTCATACGACATCTGGGCGGCCTGAAGCTGCGACGGCGCATAGGCTTCGGCACCGGCCTCTTTTGCCGCCTCCAGCGCCTCACGGGCGGCGTTGAGCTCCTGGTAGGGCACATCGGAACAGCCGGCCATCACTGCGATACCCATGCTGCCGATGATCCATCGCCATGTTGTTTTTCTCATTGATACTCCCCTTGTTGTTCCGTATCGGTCAGGCCCGCGCTCTTCACGCCGGGATGCGTCCAAACCTCTTTTCCCCTTTGATGGTACTGATCGATTATTTTACTATCGAACAATAAAAAATTAATTCCTGCGAACAGCAATAACAATTTTACCGCGATCCTTTCGTGCGTAAACGATCCCGGCGGTACCCATGCATTACCAGACCCCACCGGTCATCACTCCCCTGACTGCTGCCGATTTCAACGCCGTACGATCGATCGAATATTCTGGGCAGCGCCATCCCTGGCCCGAAGCCCTTATCAGGGAAGAACTCGCCGTACCGCACGGATGTCACTTTGGAGCCGTTGCCGAAGAGGAGCGCGGTCTCTGCGCATTTATCCTCTGCCGGCTCATTGCCGAAGAACTCCACCTACACAACCTCTGCACGCTTCCTGAACAGCGGCGCCGCGGCCTTGCCACGGCGCTCGTCGGTCACGCGCTTTCTCACGCACGTTCTGCGGGTGCCCGGAGGGCGTTTCTCGAAGTCCGTGCGCCCAACACCGCGGCCATCCGGTTGTACACCGCCCATGACTTTGCCATGGTCGTGACTCGCAGAACGTATTATTCAAACGGCGATGACGCGCTGGTCATGAGCCGCCTGTTATAAACGGAAAGGATACCCGCCTGACGCATGAAATATATCGGCCCCCATGTTTCCATTTCCGGCGGCGTCCAGAACGCGCCGCAGAACGCGTTCGCACTCGGCGCGACTGCGTTCGGCATGTTCACCAAAAACCAGCGGCAGTGGAGCGCGCCGCCCTATGACGAAGCGACCGTCGCCGCGTTCAAGAAAAACCTTCTTGACCGGGGCTACACCACGTTGCAGGTACTCCCCCACAACACCTACCTGATCAATCTCGGCAACCCCGACCCGGCCGCATTCAAAAAATCATACGCCGCGTTTGTCGACGAACTCAAGCGGTGCGGCCGGCTCGGGCTTACCATGCTCAACATCCATCCCGGCAGCCATCTCCTGCTCATTTCTGAGGAGGCGTGCATGGAACGCATCGCGGAGTCGATAAACGCGGCGCACGGGGAGACCAGCGGCGTCACCGTGGTGCTTGAAAACACCGCGGGCCAGGGCTCGAATGTCGGGTATTCGTTCGAGCACTTGGCGTTCATGATCGACCACGTCTCCGACAAGTCAAGAATCGGCTTCTGTTTCGACACCTGCCACGCCTTTGCGGCGGGGTACGACCTGCGGACAAAAAACGCCTGGAACGACACCATGAAGCGGCTCGACGACATCGTTGGCTTCGGCTATCTGCGCGCGGCGCATGTCAATGACGCAAAAGCTGAACTGGGCAGCCGCCTCGACCGCCACCAGAGCATCGGCAAGGGAACGCTTGGCCTCGACGCGTTTAAAATGCTCATGAACGACGAGCGGTTCGAGCGCATACCCCTCGTGCTCGAAACCATCGACGAGTCCCTGTGGCCGGCGGAAATCGCCCTGCTCCGGGGAATGGCAGGCGGGTGAGCGGAATACATACTATTTGTTTTCCTTCCTTCCCCTTTATATATTATCTCCATGCCGCGCGCGAAGCGTTACCCGTGGCGGTTTTGAGGGTGCCCGGTATAAATTGACAATAGAATATATTGCACAGGGGTTTTTGCTTTTCTGGTTGTCACCATTTTCAAACCTTAATGAAAGGGGTTTTGCATGAACAAAGGTGATCTGATCGTTGCCGTCGCCAAAGACCTTGGCGCAAGCAAAGCACAGGCGGAAAAAGCCGTCAATTCCGTTCTTGACACGATCAAGAAGAACGTGAAAAAGGGCGTCAACATCATCGGTTTCGGTTCCTTTTCAGTAGGAAACCGCAAAGCCCGCACCGGCCGCAATCCGCAGACCGGCGAAACCATCAAGATCAAGGCCTCCAAGACCGTGCGCTTCAAGGCCGGAAAGGCCCTCAAGAAGGGTCTGTAAGGTTTTCAGGATTTTCAATACAAAAGCCCGGCAACCTCACGGTTACCGGGCTTTTTCTTTTTTAGTTCCTGCCGGCATCGAACCGGCGACCCCCAGCCGCTATTTCGCGCCCTCCGCCGTGGCCGCCTCATCCAGACGCGTGTCCGCCGCGGCCTCCGGCTCCATGTCACCCTCTTCCGCGAATATGATCTCGAACTCGTTGTCTTCGGTCATGCCGATATGCACCTGCGTATACTTTTTTCCCTCTTCGCCCATATGGGCCAGAAGCTGCCGCGACACGCCGGGAAGGATCTGCTGGTCGATGATGGTCTGGGCCGCGCGGGCGCCGGTCTCGCCGGCGCTGCACGCCTGCACGATCCGCTCCACGAGCGCGGGCGAACAGGAGAAAGCGAGCTTGTGCACGTCGTGCATGCGGCGCGCGATCTTGTCGAGCTTGATCGCCACGATTCCCGAAAGCGCTTCGTCGGAAAGCGGCTTGAACGGCAGGATAGTGCACCGCCCCACGAGCGCGGGCTGAAAATGGGCGATGAGCGCGGGCTTGACCGCCTCGACCAGTTCCTTGTCTTCCGGCGGCTGTTCTCCGGAACACCGCTCGGCAATGACGTCGGTCGCCAGGTTCGAGGTCATGATGATCACCGTATTGCGGAAATTGATCTCCCTGCCCTCTCCGTCACGCATGAACCCTTTGTCAAACACCTGATAAAACAGGTTCATCACTTCGAGGTGCGCCTTTTCCACTTCGTCGAGCAACACCACCGAATAGGGCTTCTGGCGCACCGCCTCGGTGAGAATGCCGCCTTCTCCATATCCGACGTATCCCGGAGGCGAGCCCTTGAGCTGCGACACGGTGTGCTTCTCCTGGTACTCCGACATGTTGATCACCGTGAGGAAGCGGTCGGAACCGAACAGCTCGTCGGCGAGCGTCATGGCCAGCTCGGTCTTTCCCACACCCGAAGGACCGCAGAACAGAAACACGCCGAGCGGCGCGTCGGGATTGGTCATGCCGGTTTTCGCCGAACGGATCGCGTCGGCGAGCGTCGTTACCGCGTACTCCTGGCCCACCACCCGCTGCCGCAAACGGTCTTCGAGCGCGAGCAGCGCAGCCGCCTCGTCTTTGACCAGCGAGCCGATCGGTATGCCGGTCCAGTCCGAAATCACTTGGCCGCAGACCGGGGCCGACACGTGCGAAAACACCATGGGCTCCTCGCCCTGCACGGCCGCGAGTTTTTCGAGCGCGGCGGCGTTCGCCTTTTCCAGCGCCGCCACGTCTTCCTTCTTCTCACGCGCCGCGGTCAGCTTTATCCGCGCGTCGATCACCGCGGTCACCGCCTCTTTTTCCGCGTTCCACTTTTCATTCAACCGCGCGATCTCCTGTTCGAGCGACCCGATGGCCGCAATACACGCGTCGATCTCCTCCTGCTCCACCGGAATCCCTACCGCCCGGTCCTTTTCGAGCACCGAAAGACGCGCCCGGGTGTTCGCGAGGTCCCGCTCCCTGCCGTCGATGATACCGGGTTTCGCGCTCTGACTCATCTTTACGCGTGTTGCCGCGGTGTCGAGCACGTCCACCGCCTTGTCGGGAAGCTGCCGGCCCGAAATATACCGGTGCGAATAGTTGACCGCCGCCCTGATGCCGTCGTAGGTGATGGTGACGTTGTGGTGCTTTTCGTAACTCGCCGCGACCCCCCGCAGCATGATGGCGCATTTCTCCTCATCGGGCTCCTCGATCTTGACGAGCTGGAACCGCCGCGCCAGCGCCGGGTCCTTTT
>JAFGOU010000474.1 GCA_016926315.1 Chitinispirillaceae bacterium | reverse complement strand
GGAAGCGCCGGCACGGACTCGCCCGAATACCGGCCCCGCGTCCCGATGACGACGCAATCGTCCGGCCCATAGTGGTGCGCAACCCTTTCCAGGAGGTACCGCTGGATGCCGCCCTTTTCCGGCGGGAAATCAAGCGTCAGCAGCAGTTTCATTCATCCCCTCCGGCTCCTCCCGGTTTTTCAATTCCGCCCATAATCCCATCATGACCCCGTTCCAGAACCAGAAATAGGAATCTCCCGGGAAAGCGTGAATATGCGATCCGGTCAAACCGATAATGGCCATCACGATATCCATGGTCACCACCGCTACGGCAAGCGAAACCGCCCATTTTGATCTGGAGCCGTCGACCACCTGAAATCCTTTCCGGACAAGCAGCACCAGCAGCGCAAGCAGGAAAATAACACCCGGATAGCCAAGCTCCGCGAGATAGGTAACATACATCGAGTCCGCGCTGAGAACACCGATCCCCCGCCCGAGAACCGCCATATACGGATTGAAGCTCAGGTTGAAAATGTACTTCCACAGCCCGATGCGCGATACCATGGAATGTTCCTGAAACGGATTTTCTATCGCATCGGCCCGCTCGGTTACCAGCAGGTTGATTGTCTCACCCGTCTGCTGATTGCCGCTTATGGATGAAACAAAAGAACCGAAACCGATTCCCGTCTGGACCACCGCCTGCAGCACATCAAACAGGATAAAACAGAGTGTTGCGATGGAAAAAACCATCAACCGTTGTTTCATCCCCTTGATCCGGACGATAAGCAGCCAGACGAAAAAAGTGAGCGCCATACCGATCCAGCACGAGCGCACCGAGGTAATCAGCACCCCGGCCCAGAAAAGAGGGATGAGCAGCATAAGCATTTTTCCGGCGATCCTGGCGTATCCCGCAAAAAATATCACGCTGACCACCGAAAGCAGTACATAATCCGCAAAGGCGGCCGGTGACTGAAAAAAGGAAAACGGCCGGGCGATTCCCTTGATGAAAAGCGAGGTGAAATCAATGGAGGAAAACCATATTTTTTCCGCTTCGTTGTAGCCAAAAAGCGACTGCTTGATCCCATACAGGACCGCTCCAATCCCGATGGCGATCGTAATTCCCCACAACCGATTCAAATGATCTTTATGCAGGGCATACACCATGCCGACGAAAAACAGGAGCACCTGGGGGCCGTAAAACCTGAACCTGAGCAGCGCAATGCCGGCCGGCAGCTCGTTTGCCACGAAGGTTCGCAGGAGCAGGTAACAGAAGTAGAACAGCACCAGAACCACGATGCCATGGCGGAATTTCCCCTGCTGCACCTGCTCCCTGAAAGTAAAAAAAAGGCCGAGAACCGTAATGCCGAGAATAAGGTCGCCGAGGATGATCAGCGGGTCGATGCCCGGCCGGCCGTGAGAGAGATAGAAAAAACGGCGCACCAGGGGAATAATCGGCATGATGATAAAAAGTAGATAGACGCCGATAAGCGGAAACCGCATGACCGGATAGAACACTATCAGGGCGAGAAGTATTACAGACAACAGCTGATTGGGTATATGAACGATCCTGAAACCGATACACCATCCGGCAGCGACAATACCAAGGAATAGGAAAAGGGTAGGAAGCGGTTTGTTCATGGTGGCTGTCGCGACAAGCCGGTGAAACGAGCGGCCTGAAAAAGCACTGACCCAGCAGAGCTGGATAAGAGTCTGCGGCTCAAAAAATTGGTGCCTTCCGCGCATGTTTTTTTCACACAGACCCTAACACTATACAAGGCAAACGGTTATGCCGTCAATGCCAGAGAAGTACCGGTTCGAGATCCGCCTGAACAGGCAACCGGTTGCCCCTTTTCACCATCCCCCTTTTCACGCCTCTCCCGTCAGTTCCACCCGTTCGTCTGCAGCAAGCTGAATTTCCAGAACGCGGCCCTGCGCTGAAGAGGTTGCTTTTGACCGCTGCACCGTCACTTTTGCGCTCCACGGATTTGCCAGCCTGAACGTACCCGCGACATTCGCCTTGACGCTCACCCGGGTGACGACGTTGTTCCTGCGCGTCGCGCCGACCTCGAACGCACCCTCGGTGCGGATATTGTCGAATGAGACGTGTTTCCATCGCTGGGGCGCGCCGCTGAAAAGATGGTTGACACCCCGCCTCGTATGGAGCAGCAGCTCGAGTATCTGACCGGTGACGGCCATGAACGGGTCGAGGTTGAGGATTTCGTGCCGGTCTGAACGTGCCGCTCCCGACCCTCCCGGCGCCGTAAAACCGGCAAAAATAGGATCGAGCACTGCGGCATGACTTTCGTTCATGAACACCCGTTCCCATATCTCAAGAAGCACTTCCGCCATGTCGGCGTTGTTAAGCCGCATATGAATAGCGCTGGCCCAGGGAAGGCTGCATGATTCCCAGGCACCCATACCCTGATCGATCCAGGTCGCGATGGCGCGTTCCAGCGCATTCCACTGTTCTTTATCGTCGAGATCAATCGCCTCGAAAGGCCATACGCCTGCAAACATGCCGTGAAAAGGGTAACTGTCATCGAGCGCCACATCGTCGAATACCGCCACCTCCTTTTCCGTCTCACCGCTCGCGCAGGGGGTTTTACAGAATGCGACCTTCGGCAGCGATGCCGCAATGTCGGCCCATGCGGTACGGGGCTCCTCGCCGAGGATCCGCGCGGAAGCGATGAGGCTGTCACAGAGGAAATGAATGCAGGCGAGCTGCGCGCTCGGGTTTCTGCCCTGCGCTGCAAGCTCCCTGCCGCGGTAGCCGAGCGAAACGCCGAGGGGCATTTCGTAGCGGCCGTCATGTTTTTCCAGCATGGCCTCATACACCCGCATGACGCCACTCATGAACGGGTAGGCGGTCGCGCGCAGGAATTCGGTGTCTTGGGTATACAGGTACTGTCGGTACATGAGTTCGGCGATGAACGCGCCGTGGCTCGGGTCAACCACCTCAGTCCATGACGCGCTGAGACGCGCGCAGCGGTCGTCAACGAGCGGCGGCAGCAGGATGCCATCGTCGATGCCAAACGCCGCCGCCGCATTTTCTCTAAGGCGCTCCTTCCAGGAATCGACCAGGGTGAAGAGCGACTTGCAATGATGCATCAGATTCGTCCTGAACGCGGGAGCGTAGCACATGCGCAGGTTGGCAAGCGCATGATACCCGCTGTCAAGCGGCGGTTCACCGCCTTCGTCGGTCCAGGGGCCGTACATGGTCGGCGCGGTGCCGCCCGGTGCGGTAATTGAGGCGAACATGTACGTACCGTAATAGTAAAGAAAGGTCAGCGTTTCGTTCGGGATCTCGACATGCGGCACCCAGCGCCAGTGGTTGGCCCAGAACGTGGCGCTCGCGTTGCGAATGGCGTCCGAACCGTGCTTTTTCCCCTTTTCAATCACCGAACGAGTGCGCTCCCGTGCTTTATCCGGAGAATCGCCGTAGCGCAGCGCGATGAACATATCGCCGGGGACCGCCGACATGCCTACGCAGAGCGCCGGATCGCCGGGCCGCTTCTGTATCCAACCGCTGAACCCCTGGTCGTCATACACCACCGGACGTTCAAGACCCAGGGCCTCTAGCTTCGGGCCGCTGTCTTCCCATGCCGTATGAAACCCCGCCCTGGGAAGCGTCCGGTTTGGAAGAAGATGCACGTTGAGAAGCGGTTTGTCCATGGCGATATAACAGCTTATCTGGTAGGGTCCCCGGTTGTCGACAACGTCAATAACCACCTTGCCGTTTTTCAGATGCAGGTAGCCGGTTTTAAACACGGTATCTTTTGAAAAAGTAAGGTCAATCCGCCCAAACGGAAGCACGGTTGAACGTCCCGACTTCCCGTTGCCGTTTTTGGGCTGTTCGACAAGGCTTTCGAGCGCAGCCGCATCCTTTGACGCGATATGGTCACGGATTGCGGCATAGGTTGCTTTCGGGGTGAGCGCGGCTCCGGGACGGTGGAGCCAGAAATCCGACCGGTTGAGCGTTATCCGGAGCACGTTGTCCCTGCCCCAGATCATGGCGCCGACCGTGCCATTGCCGAGGAGCAGCCCGGCTTCAGGTCGAAGCAGGGGAAAATCGCGGCGGAGGACCTCGTTCATCGCAGGTGTTCTTTCATCGCATTTTTCCGGTTTAAAAAATACATAGCCCGTCCACGCGGTACAACCAGAATTATACCATGCTTCGGGCCATGATGCGAGCAGCGGGGAGGGGGGGGGGCGCTTTGGACTCGTTGTTCCGGACAGAGGCGACGGGAGCGCAGGGATGCGCGCGGAATACAGGACCGTTCATGTATCACCCCGGCAAAAAGGGCTCATCCCATGGACAGGAGGACGGGGCAGAGCGTATCTTAATGACAAGAAAAAACCTCTCCGTTAACTCCGCGCCGCCATAAAAACGTCTGAATAGCAACATGATATTATAGAATAGAAACATGTCGCGAATTGAAAAACATCCGATAGTAGCCATACCCGAAAGAAAGGATATTGTCATCCGCTTTGACGGGAAAAGGATCACGGTAAAGAAAGGGGAGATGATTTCCTCCGCACTCTTGGCAAACGGTATAAGGGTGTTCGGACACCATCATAATGGTGGCGCACCCCAGGGGATTTACTGCGCCAACGGTCAGTGTTCCCAGTGCATGATCATTGCGGACGGGATGCCGGTGAAGGGGTGCATGACGCCGGTAAGGGAGAACATGGCGCTGTAAAGCTGCAACGGCAGGCCGGTCCTGCCCGCCTGCGACACCCTGCCGGAAACGGGCCCCACCCCGACGGTGAAGACGCAATGCCTCATTATCGGCGGAGGCCCGGCGGGATTATCCGCCGCCCTTGAGCTTGCGGAATCCGGCATACGATCCCTGTTGGTTGACGACAAGCATGTTCTGGGCGGCAAACTTACCCTGCAGACGCATACCTTTTTCGGTTCCGTCGAAAACTGCTTCGCGGGAACCCGCGGTATCGACATCGCCCTTCTCCTCGGAGACCGGCTGAAAAAATACCGGAATCTGGTGGATATTTGGCTGGATTCGCCTGCGATTGGCGTTTTTTACGACGGGAAAGTGGGGGTGGCCAGGCAAGGCAGGTACGTGCTTGTCGAGCCGGAGACCCTTCTGGTTGCCGCCGGCCTTTCGCCGATCGACGAGATGTATAAAAAAGCCGTGGAATACGGCATGAAGGCTTTCATCGCCGGTGATGCCGAGGAGATTGCCGAGGCAAGCGCGGCAATTTTCAGCGGCAGGATACACGGGAGGAAAATCGTGAGGGAGTTGAACGGCCCCATTGCTATACCGGAAGAATGGGAACGCCTGCATCGGGTACTGAAAGGAAAGCCCGGCCGGATACGATATCCGAATGTCAGGTCAATCGCTGGAAAGATATATCCCCGCCTGTGGTGCGTGCAGGAGATTCCCTGTAATCCGTGTATCGTGGTGTGCCCGAAAAAGGCGATAGAAAAGGAGACGGGGGCCATCACCGGTGTGCCTTTTTTCAAAGGCGATGCCTGTTCGGGGTGTAACCGATGCGTTCTCGCCTGCCCCGGCCTGGCTATTGTCCTTGTCGATGAGACGTATGACAGCGGAAGCAAAAAGGCGCTGCTGCGGATTCCCTTTGAACTTTTGGAAGGGCGGGTGAATGAGGGCGATGAGGTTATCACCGTCGATGGGGAAGGAAAACGGACCGGATCAGGAATCGTGGTAAAAGTCAAGAATGCCAGATCGCAGGACCGCCGCCTGCTTCTGTATGTCGAAGTGCCGTTTGAAGACCACATGAACGTGGCGGGCCTCCGTATTCAGGAGCCCGAACCGGGCGAGACGCGTGAAACCCGGATCGTGGATGAAACGACGATCATCTGCCGCTGCGAACGGGTTACCAGAGGGGAGATCGTCAGGCTGATTCGTGCGGGATGCCGCGACATGAACCAGCTTAAGGC
>JAFGOU010000473.1 GCA_016926315.1 Chitinispirillaceae bacterium | reverse complement strand
TCGAATTCGAGCACCACGGCCTGGCGCCCATGCTCAACAAGTTCGACCGGCTTGTCAACCGGATCGTTTACGGTCTGGTCCTCGCCTCGCTGGTCATCGGTTCGTCGGTGGTCGTTCTTTCCGATATCCCGCCAAAACTGTCCGGCTTGCCGGTCATCGGGCTTGCCGGCTTTCTGGCCGCGGGCATCATGGGGTTCTGGCTCCTGGTATCGATCCTCCGCGAAAAGAAGATGTGACCGCGCCCTGCGTAAAAACCTTTAAACCGCCGGCGCCCATTTCCTATTTTATAGACCCCGGATTCATGTAGAGGAAATATGCCATACCGCGAGGCGTGTGTCGTGTCCCGGTTTATCACGGTCGACAATCAACGATAGTGTCCCTATTCTCAAAGGAGCAAGTTTGTGGCCAAACTCGTAGGAAAAGCGGTTGTAGCCCAGGGCGGAGGACCGACGGCCGTCATCAATCAGAGCCTTGTGGGTGCGGTGCTCGAAGCACGCAAGTTCGATTGTATTGAGAACGTGTACGGCGCGCTTCACGGCGTAAGCGGCATCATCAAGGAGGAGTTTGTGGATCTGGCCCAGGCAACCACCCACAACCTGGAGATGGTGGCGAAGACGCCCTCGTCGGCCATGCTTTCCACCCGCGACAAGCCCGATGTCGAGTATTGCGCGAAGATCTTCAAGGTGCTCAAGGCGCACGATGTCCGTTATTTCTATTATATCGGCGGCAACGATTCCGCCGACACCTGCCGTATCGTGAACGAGAACGCAAAGGCCGCAAACTATGAACTGCGCGTGGTGCACATTCCCAAGACCATCGACAACGACCTGCTCGTGACCGACCACTGCCCGGGTTTCGGATCGGCCGGGCTGTTTGTAACAAAGGCGTTCGCCGGCATCAACCTCGACAACACGAGCCTTCCGGGCGTGTATATCGGCGTGGTCATGGGCCGGCACGCCGGTTTTCTTACGGCCACGAGTATTTTTGCCAAAAAGTATCCGGATGACGGGCCGCACCTTATTTACGTTCCGGAAAAACCATTCGACACGAACAAGTTCATCGCCGATGTCGACAGGGCCTACAAGAAGTTCGGCAGGTGTGTGATCGCGGTGTCGGAAGGCATTACCGACGTCAAGGGCGTTCCGATCATCACCGTGCTCACGAAGAGCGATGAAAAGGATTCCCACGGCAACGTGCAGCTTTCCGGCACCGGCGCCCTCGGTGACGCCCTCGGCGACCTTATCAAAAAAGAACTCAAGATCAAACGGGTGCGGAGCGATACGTTCGGCTATCTGCAACGGAGTTTTCTGGGGACGGTTTCCGAAACCGACGCCCACGAGGCGCGCGAGGTCGGCGAAAAGGCGGTCCAGTTTTCGGTATGGCATGATGTCGACGGGTCGGTGGCCATCCGCCGCATCGGCGACTATTCGGTCGAGTATTTCCTCACCCCGCTGGCCACGGTGGCGCGGAGCTCGAAATGCATGCCCGACGAGTTCATCGATACGGCCAATTCGACCGTTACCCAGGAGTTCAAGAATTACGCGCGTCCCCTGATCGGCGATATGCCAGAATATGAGCGGATTTCGGCGCCCCGCGTGGCGAAGCTCCTGAGTTGATTGAGTCGTGGGCATGGAACGTGATCACGGAGCGTCTGGGTCAAAGGGATTCCCGGCGCTCCGTTTTTTCAGGTCGCAGACGGAGATAGTGGTGGGGATGTATATTCCTAGACGAAGGACGTTGCGAAAAAAAGGTCAATGACGAGGTGAACAGGCGGTTTCATGCAGTTTACTATCGAACAGAAAAAAGGCGATCCTCAAACGCTTGACGGCCGTATCACCGTCTATGCGGTCATCGACGCCGACGCAGGGGAAATAGTAAATATCAAACACGCTTTCGCCTCAATGGTCCATAACGGTTTCCTGGTGTCGCAGGGGAACTTCAGAGACCAGTATAATTTCAAGGACTTCCTCAAATCCGAGCTCGGCATTTCTCTCGAAGACGGTCTTGAAGAGGGTCTCGCGCAGCTTCTCGAACGGATGGAAGGACTCGAATCGACGCTCGACCCGCAGAAACTCAAGGAGCGGCTGGAATCCATGGACGATCTAAACGACTTCATACCGACGCCCGCAAAAATTACGCCGTTTCATTCCGAAGCGGAGATACTGTCACAAGAGGGGGACGTGTTTTACGCGGGTACCTTCAAGAACATCAGCAACGCGGTGCTCTCCGTTCAGGCGCTGCCCATGCTCTATCAGGCGCATTTCCGCGAGCAGCAGGGCGGGCGGATCAAAAACGAGATCGAGTCGCTGATCGCCCAGATCGAGAAGGGCGACCTTAAACAGGCGCTTCCCGCACCTGAAAAAAGGCAGACGACCGAAGAGCATCTTCTCATGGAGTTCATCCCGAGCATGCTGTACTCCCGGCGGGAAACGCATGCTTTTGAGGCGACGGTCAGGGAGTTCCGGGAGGCCATGAAGCGGTACCGCTTTCCCGAAGATGTCGAGGCGATCGTCTCGATTATCAGCAGCAAGGGCGAGCTCACGGAAATCGACAACCGGCTACTGGAGTTGTATGCGAAAAAGATCACCTGTGTGGAAAAAGAGGATTTCAACGCGGTCGATACCGTGACCCGAGAGATAAAGCAGTTACTGCATCAAGAAACGTAGTTGTCCATGAATTGCGGTCGTTCACCCTGTCGCCTGGAGCCTGCGGAGACCCATGGATTCCGATATCGGCCTTCTCGCCCGCATCATTGAGCACACCCCTATCGGCATCGTCATCCTCCTGCCCGACGGCAGGATACGGTATGTGAATTCGCTTGCCGCGCATCTGTTCAGCCGCGACCGTGAAGCGCTGCTCAATGCGTTTATCGACCAGCATCTTGTCGACCGGCGCGGCGAACCATCATGGCGGGAGCTCCGCCAGCTCGTAAGCGACGGCAGCGCCCACGAATCGAAGGTCGGCATAGCCCGTACCGGGGGCGAGGAAATCACCTGCTCCATGACCGCGTTTCATCTCGGGGGCAGGGAAGGCCAGGAAGACTCGATCGCCCTTGTGTTCAGGGACATCACCCACGAACTGAAAATCGCCGAACAGCTCGAGACCAAAAACCTCGAAATGGCGAAAATGAACACCGAGCTGATACGGTCCAACGTCGACCTCAAACGGGTTTCGGAGATGAAGTCGAACTTTTTAAGCATCGCCTCGCACGAGCTTAAAACGCCGCTTACCTCCATCAAGGGCTATTCCGATATCATCGTTGACGGCATGCGGGAGCGGGTCGAACCGGGGATTTTTCGCATGATCGAAAGCATCAACCGCGCCGCCGACCGTTTGCACAGGATAATCGACAATATTCTTGACGTAACGCGAATAGAGCAGAAACGGATCAGGCTCAAGCCGTCGAAATTCGCGCTTGCAGGCCTGGCGCGCGACTGCGTGGAAGAGCTTTCACAGCTTGCGGAAAAACGGAACATTTCGTTCGTCTGCCGCATTGACGATCCGCTGCCGGAGTTTTTCGGCGACAAGGTCCGTATCCATCAGGTGCTCACCAATCTTCTTACCAACGCCATCAAGTTCTCGCCCGACGGAGCGACGGTCGAGGTGTTGCTCTCGATTGAAGACCGCGAGCGCTTTCATATCGTCGTCAAGGACCACGGCATCGGTATCGACGCCAGCGAACACAAGCGTATTTTCGACCCGTTTTACGAGGTGGGCGACATCAGCAAACACAGCACCGATTACGCCAAATTCATGGGCGGCGGCATAGGGCTCGGTCTTTCCATCGCCAAAGGACTTGTCGACCGGCACGGCGGCCGGATCTGGGTCGAAAGCGACGGCGTGCGGAAGGACGAATTTCCCGGGAGCGCCTTTCACGTGATGTTGCCGGTCAGGTCGGAAATCGAATGGGACGACGTAGAACAGGCGGGGACCTCGGCGCCTCCCGCCGGGGAAAGTAAAACCCCCGCGAATATTGACTTAAGCGATATTAAACCGGTCATGCTGCTTATCGACACCGACCGCGAGGTCGTGGAAGTCGCCCGCATGGTGCTCGAAAACGCATTCGACATCATAAACGCCGGCAGCGGAGAGCAGGGCCTTTCGCTCGCGTTCCAGTATAAACCTTCGGTGGTGCTGCTCGATTCAAGTCTGCCCGGTCTCGACGGATTCCGCATCTGCAGGATCCTGCGGAGCCAGGAGGAGACCCGCGATATTCCGGTCATATTCTTATCGAGCATCACCCGGTCCGACGAAATTGAAAAGTGTTTCGCCTCCGGCGCCGATGACTTCATCGTCAAGCCGTTTTCCGGCAGGGAGCTGATGGACAAACTCTGGCGCCTTCTGCTTCGGAAAAAAGAGGAGGCGGTGAAGTAGATCGCGTGAACCCTGGAAGTCACCCCGCCGAAGCGACCCTCCTGCAGCGCGGCATCCAACCCTGGATGGCCAGCCTGATTGCGATCGCCGCTGCCTTGGTCCGCGTCCGGTCGGAATAAAAAAAGGGAGAGAGACCCCGGTCTCTCTCCCCGTGTATTTCAGGCCGCTTCAGGGGTTACTTCACCTGGCGTTCGATCGTTTCCTTGTCTACATTGTCGCGAAGAGCGTCTTTGAAGGAGCGATCGAGGTAGATGCGTTCGGCGTTCGGGTCGTCACTGTCGAGAATGTACACCGGCGTCGGAGCGTCGAGATATCCCATGACTTCAGCATTATCGAACACGAAGGTCTTGCTTTTACCGATGGTGATGACGAGCCGTTTTTCCACCCAGCCGGTTTGGCCTTCGGCATTCTTGACCTGATAAAACTCGCCCTTGGCACCAAGTACCTGCAGACGGTCGGAGGTGCCGACTTTATAGATCGGCTGCTCGTACACTTCACGGATCTGATTTTTGTATACACCGACACTGCCCTCTTTTGCCTGCACATATTTCTGTTTGTCCTGGGCAGCGACCGCCATGACCGCCATGAGAATGACCGCAAATACCGTGCTTAATCGCATAATAGCGCTCCTTTAAGGTGTTCCGAAAAACCGGTTCCGTTAGAGAAGTATAATAAATTCCCCGCCTGAAATCAACTTTTTATGCAACGATGCCTTTTTTTGAACGTTATTCACCCGGTAAAACAGACGTCCATGTTCCTGGCAGCCCTGGTTTCGTCCAGACGGCTTACCGGCGCCTTGCGAGGACACGCATGAAGCGCATCCGGCGTTTCCCTCGCCGTTTTTGCTATCTGGATCATTGCCCGCGCAAAAGCGTCGAGCGTCTCCTTGCTTTCGGTCTCCGTGGGCTCGATCATGATCGCCTCTTTTACTATTAGTGGAAAATAAATCGTCGGCGGGTGAAATCCGGCGTCGATGAGTGCCTTTGCGATGTCCAGGGCGTGGATGCCGTGTTCGTTCTGCTTGCTCGCACTGAGCACGCACTCGTGCATGCAGGTTCGCTGATAGGGCACATGATATTCTTTTTCAAGCAGATGCATGAGGTAATTGGCATTGAGCACCGCGTTTTCGCTGACCTCGACAAGACCTTCCGCGCCATGCATCAGGATATAGGCATATGCTTTGAGACATACCGAGAAATTTCCGTAAAAAGGGGCGATGTAGCCGATCGATTTCGGATAGTCGTAATCGAGCGCGTAGGTGTTGTCGCTCCGTTTGGTGATGCGCGAGATCGGAAGATAGGGGGTTAGATGTTTCTTTACTCCCACCGGACCAGAACCCGGACCGCCGCCGCCATGCGGGGTTCCGAAGGTCTTGTGCAGGTTTACGTGCACCATGTCGAAATCCGCGTCACCGGGACGGAATTTGCCGAGGATGGCGTTCAGGTTGGCGCCGTCGTAGTAAAGCTGGGCGTCGTAACGGTGCGCGAGGCGGGCGATCGCTTCGATCCGCGGGTTGAACAGCCCGAGCGTATTGGGATTGGTCATCATGATCCC
>JAFGOU010000472.1 GCA_016926315.1 Chitinispirillaceae bacterium | reverse complement strand
TCCTCGTCAGCCTGTAAGTGGCCGTTTACCGCGGGGCTGATCCTCGTGTCGGTCGGCACCGGGTTTTTCAAGGGCAACATCTCCGTCCTCGTGGGCAATCTCTATACAAAAGAAAACGAGTCCATCAAGGACGCCGGTTATAACATCTATTACATGGGAATCAACATCGGCGCGCTTCTGGCTTCGGTCGTCATCAGCTACGGGTTCAAGGTATACAACCACTCCTTCTGGGCTGCGGCCGCAGGCATGGTGATAGCGATAATGACTTTTTCCGTCTATCAGAATAAAATCAAGCACGCCGACACCATCAACCGGATCAAGACCGTTGCCGCGGACGCAGCCCAGGGTGCCGTGGCCATGCCGGCCGCGGAGGTACGGCAGCGGATCGCGACGCTGGTCACCCTCTTCCTCATCTCCATTATCTTCTGGGTATGCTACTACCAGAACGGCAGCGCGCTCACCTATTTTGCCGATAAGTCAACGCTTCCTACCTTCCCGCCGCAGTTTTATTCGTTTTTCAACTGCATCTGCATCATCGGTCTCACGCTCACCATTCTGCCCTTTTACGCCTTTCTCAATAAATTCAGGAAAGAGCCCTCCACCGCCGGAAAAATCTTTTACGGCATGATTATCATGGCCATATCCATGGTGGTCATGGCTGTCGCTTCGCTCATGGGAGGGAACGGCAATACGAACAGCGTCAGCCCGGCATGGCTCATCTCCACCTATGTCATCGTGAGCCTGGCCGAGATTCTGATTTCGCCCATGGGGCTGTCGTTTGTTTCCAAGGTCGCGCCGCCGCGTTTCCAGGGGGTGATGATGGGCGCCTGGTTTTTCGCAACCGGGTTCGGCGGGTTTCTTTCGGGACTGTTCAGCACCTTTTACGACAAGGTGCCGCACCACCAGTATTTTTTGGTTCTGACCGGAATGCTGCTGCTGTCCGCGGTCCTGGTGCTGGCGTTTATCAAAAAATTGAACAGGTTTTCCGCATGGAAGCCGGAGGTATCGGGATCGTGAAGGCGTTCCAGACAATGGCGATCCTGGCTTTTTTCACTGTTTCGGATGCCGCGGGACAGATCTGGTTCGCGAAAACCGTCAGTAATCTTGATCAGGACGAGGCACGCCGTTTTTACAATCTCGGGGACCACTGCGGTATTTATGTCGGTGAACCTCCAAAGGGCGGAAACGCGTATAAAATCGATGATTGGAACGATGCTTCCCACTATTATGTTTTGTATCCGCTGTTTGACGTGTCGGCGGATTCGGCACCAATAGCCGGCTCCCCCGGAGAAAACGGCACGACGGACAGCACCCGAACAGCGGGAACGGCGCCATCTCCCGCCCCGGGTGATACGGCGCTTCAAGGGGAGGAAAAACATGTTTGTAACGACGTTGATGGCATCGGCGCTTACGGCAAGGCGGTTTTCCATTTCAAGGGAAAGATAGTCTTAAAAACCCGCAATCCCCTGAATCATGAAGAATTTAAGGGATGCTACGATCTGTCGGAAATAGTCAAAGTGCCATGATCTGAAAAGGAAGCCATGAAACGGTTTGATCTTGCTGCTATACCATTATTTCATCATCAGAAGGGAGCGGGTGTATGAAAAAGTCGTTTTTTTGGTCTATTGTCGGGGTCGTGTCGTTTGTCCTGCCTGCCGTTGCAGGCGTTACCGGAGACAAATGGGAGCTGTATGGAAGCGCTCGTATGAGCGGCTGGTACTGGGACCGGGGATATAAGTACGAAAAAGACACGGCTACCGGTAAACGTGTTGACACCCTTGTTCCCCATCTGCAGAGAATGATATGGGACCTTGAGCACATGAGCCGTTTTGGCGCCTATTGCAAGGAGGACCGATATGCATTCCGGTTTGAAGCCGGCTGGGGACCGGTATTGAGGGAGATGCAGATAACGAAAACGGGAGAGGAATACACCGTTGCATCGAAATTCAAGGACGGGCTGATCTTGCGGCGATTGTATGGAGAGTGGTTTCTCGACGATCATTTTTCCTTGCTGCTGGGGCAGGAGTGGTGCCTTGCGAACTTTTTTCTCAGTTCACAGACGTTTGACATGGAATCCGGTCTCTGCTATTCCGGTGCCCTGTATACCAGCAGAAAACCGCAGGTGCGGTTCACCGCGAAAACCGATATAGGTGATGTCTTTAACATCCAGGGTGACATGTCAATTGTCAAACCGGACACCTTTATCGTTGCGACCAGCGACGATGTGTGGAATGTGGAAGCATCGGAAAAACACCCCAAGCTGGAAGCCGGATTGATGCTGGAATACTCCCAGGATATCGGGATTCCGCTCGGCTTGAAATCAACGACCGTCGCGGGCCTTAACCGTTACGATCTTGTCGCTAACCGCACATTTGCAAACCCGGATCTTCTCCGCAAGGATATTGTTATCGCAAACCTTTTAGGCGAGCTTGTTGATGTAACGGTGTGGAAGTGCAGGGTAAGTTACACTCTTTCCATGGGTATGAACCTCGCCTGTTATGGGGTATTCATGGGCGATCCCTGGGGATGGAGGGGCCAACCTGATATCGATATTTTTTATCCAAAGTGGGGACGCACGGGAGATAGTGAAAAGGAAGGGCTCCAGAACACCTTTACCACCCAGCAGGCGGCGGTATTCAACATCAAGCCTTTCGACTGGCTGGCTCTGGAGGTTGGAGGCGGAAAAATCGTTACCGAGCATGACGAGAATGGAACCAAAGAGGCCATAGCAGGCGTCATGAACGCGAATATCCGGCAGGCTGCCTATGTTAATCTACAGTTCCATCTGCTCGACGGCCATATGCTGTTCATCCCGGAATGGTCCATAAGCGACCTCGGCGGCAGTTTAGGCCAGGGTGGCGGGATATGGAATGCTTACGGTTTTTTACTGCAGTTTGATATGTAACCGATCCCAGGGAAACGGTTCCAGCATGGGCCATGCCAAAAAAAGGAGATGGCCCATATTAAATAAATATTTCTAAAAAATTGGCTATTTGGATAAGTTTTCTTTATATTTTAACATGGGCAAGGGGGAACCTCGTTACATTGGTTTTTAGGGCGGCATAAGAATGAAAGTGGGTCATAAAAGAGCAGTGTCATACCCATTGCGTTCATTAAAGAAGTCATAGAACTATTGAGTCGCTCTCCCGCGATACACTGCCTGTGATCGTAGCGATACTATTGATTTTTTGATATCGGTGTTAATGCATTCATACACTTTTTTCCGGGAGGGGGTCTTATGACCTGTTCAAAACAAAAGGCTCTGGCGAAAGGGAGTTTCACCGCTCTTGTTTTCTGCTGTTCGGCGGTGTTAGCCCAGATGCCGGAATCGGAAATGTTCACGTATGCTGCGTCGGGAAATAATACGGCGCAGGCATGGGACCTGAGGGCGCTTGCGCCTCAGCAGAGCGCAGCGACATGGGAGAATTGCGGCCCAACGGGGTATGGGCGGGTGTGGGAGGTGGTGGTTGACTCGACCAACGATCAGATCGTTTATCTGCTCGGTTCATCAGGAGCGGGACTATGGAAATCAACCAACGGCGGGGGTACATGGACTTTTATTTCACGGGATATGAGATCCCAGAGCATGGGTGACCTTGTTATCGATCCCCGGAATAATCAACACTTGTGGATGGGAACCGGAGAGTGTCTTGCAGGAGGCGGATCTCTACCGTATCCGGGTACCGGTGTCTATAAAAGTGAAAACGGTGGAACCTCGTGGATCTATAAGGGGCTTGAAAAGTCCTACTATATCGCGCGCATGGCAATCCATCCGACCAATTCAAATACCGTTTTCGCTGCAGTCATGGGCAGCCTCTATTCCAACAATCCGGAACGGGGTTTGTACCGTACCACTGACGGCGGTACTACCTGGCAGCAGGTTTTAAAAGCTGATGACTCGACCGGATGTTCCGAGGTTTTGGTACACCCTACAAATCCGAACAGGGTTTTTGCCTGCATGTGGACCGCAATGCGGTATCCTTACAATCGGATATGGTCCTCCAACGCCACCAGAATGTACCGGTCGGATGACGGCGGCACCACCTGGGCGCTCCAGGCCGGGGGATTCCCTACGAGCGACCTGGGAAGGCACACCCTTACTATCTGCAAGTCAAATCCCAATATAATGTACTGTGTCGCGATGACCGGTGCAAATCCGCCGTTGCCCAAGGGAGTCTATAAATCGACTGACGGCGGAATGAACTGGAGTCGAACGGCTGGGCAGCCTGCCAGCAGCATTTATTCCTATTACGGCCATACCTTCTGCCAGATCAGATGCAACCCGCATGATGCCAATGATGTCGTTGCCCTTGGTATTTATACAAACAGGACCACTAATGGCGGCAGTACTTGGGCGAACACGTTTCCCACTTCTCTCCATATGGATTTCCACGGTGTCGCCTGGTCGAGGCAAAACAGGAATCTCATGTACGAGGGTGATGACGGCGGGATTGCCAGATCAACCGATGGCGGAAGGACATTTACCTATCTCGCGCGCGGGTCGCTTGCGCAAGGTGCTATCTGTATCTCGCAGATGTATGCGTTCGATATTGCGCAGGATGACGCCAATTTTCGCATCGCCGGTCAACAGGATGAAGGAACCAACTACACGCTTACGGGCGGATCTCTTTATGCCGACTGGAGAAACGCGATCGGCGGTGACGGTTTTGACCCGCGTATCGACCAGGGAAATACGCAGTATGCCATCGGATCGCTTCAATACGGCGGGTATTATCGTACCAGTAACCGTACCTCCTGGTCGCGGATATCCATCTCCGGCCGGTTGACTTGGGACTGCCCGGCTGCGTTCGACTCAGTCACCGGAAGGGCTTATATTGCAGGTGAAGCAGTATGGACCGCGCCACGAGGCAGCGGTACCTTCACCAAAATAAGCGCCGACCTGACCAATGGCGACCACTCGGTTCCGCAGTACCCGTACGGTTCGATAAGCGCACTGGCGGCTTTTCGCGGAAACCAGGCTGACGTTGTTTGCTATGCCGGGACCGATGACGGCAATGTGTGGGTCAGCAGGAACGCCAGCACGACTGGCGCTACATGGACGAAAATCCGCAACGGCCTGGTCTCTTCGGCTCCTGCGAGCGATGAGCGCAGGAGGTATGACGGCTGGATCAAGGAGATCACCATTGATCAGGCCGATCCGACCGGCGCAACCGCCTACGTCGCGGTCTGGTATTTCCGGTGGGGGTGGGCGTATCACTATAAACCGAAGCTGTTCAAATTGACAAACTATGGACTTGGCGGACTGGGTTCGGCGGACTGGAAGGATATCTCCGGCGATCTTCCAAGCACGGTTACGACCAACCGGGTCGTTGTGGACCATGCTCCTACCCGAAACGGCTGGCTTTACTGTGCCACCGATTTCGGTATGTACTATTCGACCAATAGCGGTGTCAACTGGGCATGGCTCGGCGACCAGACATTGCCGATCGTCGCCTGCAACGACCTGACCATTCATCGGCGTACCAATTACCTGTATATCTGCACCTACGGTCGTGGACTGAACAGGATCAATCTCAATAATGTGGGACCGGTCACTTCGGTCAAAGCGGACTTGGTTGCAAAAGGATTCCAGACGCTTGGCAACTATCCTAATCCGGTGGTTGGAAAAACGACGATAAGGTTCAGGGTCAAGGACCGGCAGAAGGTCATGCTGGCGATCTACGACATGTCCGGGCAACTCGTGAACACGATTGCGGAAAAGACGGCCGCGGCGAACGCCTATCAAACCGTGACGTGGAACAGGACCAATTCCAGCGGTTCAAAGGTTGCCGCAGGGAACTATGTCTGCAGGCTGATCGGGGAAAAAGTGACCTTGGCGAAAACGGTCATTGTTAAATAAAAAATCGGCTGGTATTGGTAACACGGGGCGGTATTCCTGAGGGAATACCGCCTTTTTTCATGTAGTCGTCGGTGATACTGCACAACGCCGTTTGACCGGTACGGCTGCAAACGGTATATTTAATCCCGTCGTAACACTTCACCTACACATCATTTTTCTCAAAGGGGGTAGTATGGTTGGAAAAACAGGGTTGTATCCTGCCTTCACTGCCGGAGTCAATCTGGCATTGACTACGGTACTCCTTATTGTAGCTTCGTGCAACAACAACCCCTCCGGACCTGACAACGGGGGACCGGTAACCATTTCGGACTGCACGCTTTCCGGCACCAAGGTATACGATTCAACCGGCGGACCGTACACCTTCACCTGCAATCGCCTCTATGTCGCGGGCGACGTGACCATTGGCCCCAAGGCGCAGGTTATCATCACCGGTTACTGGGATATAACCGGCACGCTTACCATACAGGCTGGTGCAAACGTTCGTTTCGGCGAGGGATCATACCTGTGGGTGCATGGCGGAACCCTGATCATAAACGGAAACCAGGACAATCCGGTGGTCTTGAAAAACAGCACTGCCGGAAAATACTGGGGACCGCCTGATCCCGCGTATGGGGGCATCACCTTTGACGACAATGCCAACGCCCAATCCTCCATCACGTGGTGTATCGTCGATTCAGCGACAAACGGGATAACTTCGGACAAAGACGGGTTGAATATTTCCCATTCAACGGTACGGAACAGCAAGTTGAACGGTATCGTCTTTGACCAGTGCGGACCAAAGGATTCTGCTTCTTTTGTCAATAATACCTTTACGGGGATCGGAACGACCTTACAGTATTACCCCCTGGTCATCAACGCGGCTTTTCTGGTGCGGCTTTCCGGCAGCGGCACGTTCACGGGGAACACACAGCAGGCGATCAGGGTTGTCAGCACAGGAACCAGCGACTACGCTGATGAGTCAGGCACATGGCGCCGGCACGCCGTTCCCTATGTATTCACCGACGGGTATGTCGCGGTTGGCAATACCGACGGGGTCGCTATTACCATTCAGCCCGGAACGCGACTCCATTTTACCGAGGACGCCTATCTCTGGGTCAACAAAGGCAAGATGGTGGCAAATGGCACGGCTACGGACTCGATTTTCTTTAGAAATGCAGAGGCCGGCAAATTCTGGGGCAGCACCGACCCGTCGTATGGCGGCATTACCATCAGCAGCAGCGCCAACGCCACCAGTTCTTTTTCGTACTGCGTGTTTGATTCCGCCAAAAACGCCGTTTCCATCGACCGGGATAAGTTAAGCATCACGTATACAACGGTTCGCAACGCTCAACATAGCGGGATTATTTTTTATGAGTGCGGTCCGGTCGATTCTGCTCGTTTCATAGGCAATTCCTTTATCGGTAACGGTTCAGGCAGTAGTGATTACCCTTTGGTCATCGATGCGGCAACCATTACCCGTCTGCCGGGCGGCGGAAGCTTTTCCGGCAACTCCCAGCAGGCCATTCGGGTGGTTGGTCAGGGATCAAGCAACCACGTGACCGAAACCGGTACGTGGCGGAAACATACGGTGCCGTATGTTTTTACCGACGGATATGCATCAATTGAAAATCCAAACGGGGTAACCATTACCGTGCAGCCGGGAACGCGATGTCTGTTCCAGCAGGATTCGTATATTTATGTCGGCCAGGGCACGTTAACCGCCGTCGGCACCGTTGCCGATTCCATCATTTTCGAAAACCAGGTGGATGGACAGCTGTGGGGATGGGAAGGTGGTTTGCAGTTTACCGAATACACCGGAACGAATTCACGGGTCGAATATTGCAGGGTGTCATATGCGAAAGATAACGGGATTTTTCTTCATACAATACCGGTAACCGTAGCGAATTGTTCCATCGATCACAGTGAGGAATACGGTGTATATGCGTACCGGGCCAGCGCAAACGTAAATGTCGCGTCCATCACCTTTACCGCCAACGGGAGCGGACCGACGCTGTTTGAAGATTGATCGGGGTACCGATCGGGATGAGGAATTCTGAAAAGACGGGGCCGCCGGCATCGAGCCGGCGGCCTTGCCGTTTTCCCTGCCGCATCAGGCGATTGTTCAGCTCCGGTTCAGGTACTCCTTTCCGGCTCATGAGGAAAACAACCGGCTATGGAGATAACTTTTGTTCTTGTCAATGCTGCGGTTCCCCGAAATATCGGAGCCGCTGCTCGTGCCATTAATACCATGGGATTCAGCGATCTGCGCCTGGTCGAACCGCGCGGTGACCCTTATGACGAAAGCGCCTGGTGGATGGCTCATGGCTCAACCGGCATTTTGAAAAAAGCGCGCGTTGTTTCGTCGCTTCATTCCGCACTTTCGGATTGCGATTTCTGCATCGGTACTACGGCCAGAAAGCGAGCCGGCAGGAAAGAGTACCTTCCGGTTGAAGCGTTGGGAGCAGTTCTCAAGAGCAAATCCGCCATGATCTGCAGGGCGGCTGTTGTTTTCGGGCCGGAGGAGCACGGGCTGACCAACGCCGATCTTAGGCTCTGTCACTGTGTTTCGACGGTGCCGCTAAGGAAAAAATACCCTTCGCTCAACCTGAGTCAGGCAGTCATGATGTACGCCTATGCGCTTTCCGATGTCGCCGTCAAAACGAAACCCGTCCCTGCCGACCCGCTGCAATATGCTGCACTCGTTCACAAGGTGACCGGGTTACTCACCCTCGCAGGGATGCCGGCCTCATCGGGCGTGCATCGCCGCATTATCGAACGGATGGCACTGTTAGGGGCAAAAGATCTGCATTGCATCAACTCCATCTGCAATAAAATGAATAATACGTTTTCCTTGATTGACGCCGAGAGTCTACGGCCAACCGGTAAAAAAATACGGGAAAAACCTTAAAATTCGGTTAGTTCAATGAAATAATGTTATATTATGCAAAAGGAGTGTTGTTCTGGCAAAAGATTGTCAATCCGCAAAAAAAGTCTTATAGTGTCGGTTAATCGATTAACGCGGCCGGTAATTTTTTTTAAGCCGAAGACGCCAGGATAGGTACAACCATACATAAGGGGGAGGATGTATGAGACGCTTTTATTGTTTTTCCGCGCTTGCCGGTTTACTGCTGGTTCCCGTACTGTCTCATGGCCAGATAACAGAGAGTGAGTACCAGGCCATGTCCGGAATGCTGTTAAAAAAGTATACCATTGAGGAGCATCGGGCGCTCAATGAGCGCACCGAGCAGTATTTAAAGGTGAACGTTCCCAAACCGCTGCAGCGGTATCCACAGCGAATGTTTTCCCCTTCCGTTCCACAAGGGTTCAAAAAATCCGCTTCTGTTCCGGCATATACTCGCCTTTTGGTGATTGCCGATCAGACGCTTTACAGCAATACCACGGTAAAACCGAAAATCGACCGCTATATCGAGGATATCGGCAGGGCCTATGCCTGTCCCATTGTGCTCGAAGTCGTTTCCGGCGGTACTCCGGCCGAAATCAAGGCAATCATCAGCGGATATTACCGAACCGGCGGCCTTAACGGCGCAATCCTGGTCGGACATGTTACCAGTGCGTTTTACTACATTGCCAATGACCACTACTGGTGGGATGGTGGATATGGGCCGGTTACGTTCCCTTTCGACCTTTATTACATGGATCTTGACGGGCAGTGGATTGACGCGAATAATGATGGCAAGTTCGAAGACCACCAGCCGGGAACTGGGGACAAGGGACCGGAAATATTTATCGGACGGATCGATCCCTATACCATGCGGTATTTTGACACCGAGGTGAATCTCATGTGTTCCTACCTGGATAAAAACCACGCATACTGGACCGGAGGCGTGCATCTCACCAACACCGCGCTTTCCTATCAAGATCATGACTGGGCGTCTTCGAACATATACATGAACGAAACCTACCCGACCGCCAGCGTCGAGGTGTTGCGCTGGACCTCGACGAACAATATCGTGAGCCGGACCGATTATCTTGAAAACAGGTTGACAAAAGATTATACCATCATCTTCATGTGGGCCCACGCGAGTTACCGCAGCCATAGTTTTAACGTCGGCGGGGGACTGGACGTGGCGACCATTTACAACGCCAATCCAAAACCGGTAGGATATAATATCGACGGCTGCTCCGCGGCCAACTGGTCGGCGGGAAACGACCGTTTTCTCTGCGGTGCCTATGTTTACAATAAAAGTCCCACGGCATTGACGCTTATCAGCACCACGAAAACCGGCGGTATGCTCGGCCATCGGTCGTTCTATCAGTCACTCGGGGCCAATAAATGTCACGGACAGGCTTTTTTGGACTGGATCGATAATATGATCAAGACGTACAACGGGGATTACGGTTATGTCATTGGCTGGCATTACGGCATGACCATTGTTGGCGACCCGATGATTACGTTTAAAAACCTTCTGGTCGGAGCGGTTCCCGATTCGCCCTCAAGGGAAAATGGGGGATATTTACTGACTATTAACGGCAATTCATTTGCAATTTCATTTGCGATCGCCCAACCATCCCGTGTTTCGGTGCGTATCTATACAACTGACGGGAAACTGGTGCATACTATAGCAGACCTTTTTCATGCAAGCGGGACGTTCACTTTGCCGATTGACAGGAACCGTTACCGCGCCGGTCTCTATATCCTGAATCTCGAAACGCCGGTAACAACCGTATCGAAAACCGTTCATTGGTGTCGGTAGCCTAAGGCCTTATTTATCTCCTTCCTACTCCGTTCATTTGCCCCTTTGATGGTTCAATGGGGCAAATAATTCCCCGATCTGGAAAAAATCGCTCCCATTTTCACGATTGATGTTCCAGCACGATATCGGTAATTTACATTATTACAGCAGCTTGCAGGACAGGTTATCATGGCATAACTTATGCTAACATACCTTATGACTGGTATATTCTCTCCGGGAAGATCATTTACAAAGGAGCAACAGTGATTCAGGGAATTCATATCGCTACCATGGGAATGATGCCGCTTCTCGATAAGCAGGACCAGATTGCCAACAATCTTGCCAATATTAATTCGACCGGATATAAACAGAGCGGCCTCTTCCTTAAATCCTATCAGAAATACCTTGCGAATGACCTTCAGCAACCCAATGTTAACAGGGAAATTAAAGCGGACGAGGTGTATATCGACTACTCTGAAGGCGCACCAAGGCAGACCAACGGTCCGCTTGATGTTTTCATCAAGGGCAGCGGATTCCTGACGGTCATGACCCCGGAAGGGGTGCAGTATACCCGCAATGGAAATTTATCACTGGATGCCGAAGGGTTTCTTGTAACCAGTGACGGATCAAAGGTAATGAGCAAGGACGGCTATATTTCCGTTGAGCGGGAGTATCCGATTCACATCAATGAAAAGGGCGAACTTTCACAACGAGGACAGATCAAGGCGATCCTGAAAATCGTTGATTTCGACAAGCCCTACAAGCTGCTGCGATGTGGAGAGGGGAGATTTAAACCTGAGCAACCTGTTGAATCGGAGAGAGTTTCGGCGGGGTATGTAATCAAGCAAGGGTACCTAGAATCGTCTAACGTCAATGTCATTTCAAATATGGTTCAGATGATCGCGGCGTATCGCAACTTTGAAGCGGATCAACGTGCCCTGCACGCACAGGACCAGACATTGGATAAAGCTGTAAATACCGTAGGAAGATTGTCTTAGGAAATACGGTTAATGTTAAACGGTAAGTGGAAAACCTGACGAAAGGTTGGTAGCGACATGATTAGATCCATGATGACCGCAGCAACGGGAATGCAGGCACAACAGCTTTATATGGACAACATCTCCAATAACCTTTCAAACGTGAATACCAATGGTTTCAAACGTAGCAAGGTTGAATTTCAAGACCTTATGTACCAGGCACTTCGGGAACCAGGGGTAAGAAATGTCGAAGGCGCACTCTCTCCTTCGGGTATTGAAACCGGCTTGGGAGTCAGACCTGCTGCTACCCAGCGCATTTTTGAACAGGGAAACATTACCAGAACCGATAACGCACTGGACTGGGCAATACAGGGGGAAGGGTTGTTCCAGATTACTTTGCCGGACGGGTCAACCGCTTATACACGAGACGGGTCGTTTAAACTTTCAAGCGATGGCACCATTGTTACCTCATCGGGTTTTTATGTTTCCCCGCAGATTTCCATCCCGCTTGGCGCTTCCGACCTGCAGGTTTCTGAGGACGGGATGGTGTCTGTTACCCTTCCCGGAGAAAACACCGCAACGGAATTGGGCCAGATAGAACTGGTTAGATTCGTTAATCCTTCAGGACTGAAAGCGCTTGGAGGCAATCTTTATGCGGAAACCGATGCCTCGGGTTCCCCGCTTGTGTTACGGCCTAAAGAGGAGGGAGCCGGAACGATCCTGATGGGACATATTGAGGGATCAAACGTGCAAGTGGTTCAGGAAATGGTAAATATGATTACCGCACAGCGTGCCTATGAGATTGTATCAAAATCAATTCAGGTATCTGATGAAATGCTTCAGGCTGCCAATAACCTTAAGCGATAATAGTATCTAAAATGGTAAATTACCTCTACCTCTTATTGCGGAAATTGCAGATAATCTGCATGCTTTTTACGGTTGTTGTCGGGTCGGTTTATGCGAACGAGATCATCAGAATTTCGTTTTATGATACTGCGACAGTGAATGATACGGTGATTTACATGAAAGATATTGCCGAGATCTCAGGGGATGATCCGGAGCAGGTTGCTGCCTTTTCGGGTATTGTCCTTGGCTTTTCCGCTCCGCCGGGTTTTTCCCGGCTTGTTTCAACAGGTGATATCACTGGTCTACTCCCCAATAGAAACGGTCAACGCATTATCGTTCAAGGAAAAAAAGTGAACAGAGTCTGCGTAAAAACCGGCTACATCGAAAAAAAGATCAGCGATTATAACAATTTTATTTATAACTACTTGCATGATAATGTCTCATGGCCTGAAGGCGACTGGGAGTGTGTTATTGAAAATGACCTGCAGACATTCAAATCCTATAACGCACCAGTGTCTATAGAGATACGCGGACTGACTGAAGAATACCCCTACGGTTCGGTACAACTGCAATTCATTGCAAGACAATACAATAAAAAGAAAATCCTTCCTTTATCCTGCCATTTCAAGATAACGACATCGGTGGTAATTGCCAGAAATGATATACCACGAAATAAAATCATAACGATAAATGATTGCGAGATGCATAAAAGAGATATCTCTGCATTTGCTCAAAAACCCTGTTTTTCCCTGTCAGAGGTGGTTGGGAAAAAGGCCTCACGTACCATACCCGGCGGGAGCATACTCACCGGCAAGATGGTTATGGTCCAACCTGATATCATCAAAGGTGATAATCTATCTCTTCAAATTTCAAGAGGAAATGTCATTATATCCGTATCGGCTGTGGCGCGGGAAAACGGGCGGATTGGAGAGAAGATATGGGTTAAAAATACCGCTACCAATAAACTGGTAAGAGTCGTTGTAACTGATAAAAACAGCGTGATTTTGCTTTAAGGAGGATTGGTAATGAGGAACATCATACGAATTAGTTTATTTACATTGTTTACAGTATCTTGTAGCATCTCCGCCAGCCAGGTTCCAAATCTTTTTTCTGATCAGCGGGCTATTAAAATCGATGATATCGTTACCATCCTGATTGTCGAATCAGCTAAAGCAGGCAGTGAGAGCCAGACTAATACCGATAAGGCACAGAGTTTTGGTGTAGAATCAAGGGGCGGTACCGGTGTTTTACGCATGTTGCCGCAGTTCAGTGGATCTGGTGGAACGAAAATAGGTTATGACGGCAAGGGAAACACTTCACGCGAAGGCACGCTGACAGCGACGATTTCAGCCCGGGTTCTCAAGGTCCTTGATAATGGAAACCTTGTGATTGAAGGCAGTAAAATAGTGGAAGTCAATGAAGAAAAGGGGATTATAAAAATCAGTGGTGTGATCCGGCCACTTGATATTCAACAAAATAACGTTGTTTATTCCTCAAGTATTGCCGATGCAAACATTACCTATTCAGGAAAAGGCGTGGCAAATACCGCGCAGAGACCGGGAATTCTTGCAAGGATTATCAACTGGATATTCTGATTCCCGGGACTACCAAGGAAAGGAAACACTATGCCTAAAGCAGTAATCTGGCTGGTAACCGCTCTAATGGCAACGACATTATTCGCCCAACAGAATGTGCGAATAAAGGATGTCGCGCATATCAGTGGTGTTGAGGACTTACAGCTTTACGGTTATGGCTTGGTGGTCGGCCTTGACCAGTCCGGTGACCGGTACCAGACGATTTTTACGGAGCAATCCGTACTCAACATGCTTCGGAATATCGGAATCAGCCTTCCTGAAAAACATCTGAGGCTCAGAAATGTTGCGGCAGTAATGGTTACCGGAACCTTGGCGCCGTTTAAGCGCAAGGGAACCAAGCTCGACATTACGGTTTCCTCCATGGGTGATGCGACAAGCCTTGAAGGCGGAACCCTTATCCTGACCGCTCTGCAAGGTCCTGATGGAATGATGTACGCTTCGGCGCAAGGCCCTCTTGCCACCGGAGGTTATGACGTACACAATCGCGGACTGACACGGATTAAAAAAAATCACGTTTTGGTAGGACGTATCCCCGATGGAGCAATAGTTCAGAGAGAATATAACTTTAATATTTTGAATAATAAAGAGTTATCACTTTCGCTTTCCAACCCTGATTTTTCATCCGCTCTTTCTCTGGCGCAGTCGATAAACAGTGCTTTTAAGAGTGATAATGTTGCAAAAGCTATTGATGCTGCAACTGTTACACTAAACACTTCCGCTATTGTTTCAAGTGGTGACACGATGTCTGCAGACATTGTGTCGTTTATTTCCAAAGTTGAAAACCTAGAATTTACTGTCTCATCGCAGGCAAAGGTTGTTGTCAATGAACGTACCGGCACTATTGTCGCCGGAGGACAGGTACGCATCTCTCAAATCGCCGTCAGTCATGGAAGCATCAAGGTTGAAATAGCCAACCGGCCTGAGGTGGTTCAGCCCAACCCGTTTACCCTTACCGGTACTACCGAAAAGATCGTGAATCCTGAAACCGTTGTGGAAGAAAAGGACGCCGATATGGTCGTTCTTGACGCGACAGCCACGGTATCAGACCTTGCGCAGGCGCTGAATTCCATCGGAGTGGCTCCACGTGACGTCATCGCGATATTACAGGCTATCAAGCAGGCCGGTGCGTTACAGGCAAACCTGGTCATTATGTAAATGGCCGGTGCCGCATCGGCGCTCATTTTTTTTGAATTCGCTCCATTTTCCTGATACATTCCGATGCAACCGTTTTAAGCAGAGAAAGGGTTGATGGCTCGTTCTTAACCACTTTTCTAAAGACCAGACTCCGCTTCCTGCTGATAACGCTCTGGTGCAGTGCCATCTGAAAATCCGCGTCCAGAGTTCCTGTCGAATCGCTGGCCCTGCCTTTTCCGCTGATCACTATTCTGTCGGTACTGCTACGCTCCATCCCTTCAAAGAGCAGCATGACCGAACCTCTGCTGATCTGGTAACTGGTCATTTTAAAAGAGGAGACCAGCACGGTATCATACCAGAAACCCATGACAAGTGCGCCACGGTCAGGAGTTGAGAGGTCTAGGTAGAAATATCTCAGGTCATCGGTGCTGATTGCCTCCCATTGACCTTTTATGGTCTGGCGGTCGATTACCGGATCTTTTTCTCCGGCTTGAATAAGCATCGGTAATGACAATAGAACAATTATGAAGGCGCGCATCTGCTGACCTCCGAGGCATCGGTGTATCATATTTATCTCTCTGATACGTAGTATAACATGAATGCGATGCTGAGTGAACTGGTTATGGGGACGTAATCATGAAAAACCCGATACTCTGCGCTGTAATCGTCGTCACCCTCTTTTCAGGAGGAGCCATGGGAAAAAACGATCTCAAGGAGAAGCTGACCCCGTTGCAGTACCACATAACCCAGGAGTGCGGAACCGAACCTCCCTTTCAAAACGCCTACTGGGACAACAAAACGCCGGGCATTTACGTTGATATCGTTTCGGGAGAACCGCTTTTCAGCTCTCTTGATAAATTTGAATCAGGAACCGGATGGCCCAGCTTCACCCGGCCGCTCGTCAAGGAATCGGTTGTTGACAAGATAGACAAAAGTCACGGCATGCACAGGATAGAGGTGCGCAGCAGGGAGGGAGACTCCCATCTTGGCCACGTTTTCAATGATGGTCCGGCGCCCTCGGGTCACAGGTACTGCATCAATTCAGCATCCCTCCGGTTTATTCCCGCAGCGGAGCTTGAGAAGCAGGGATATGGCCAATTCGTATCGCTTTTTTCCGATCTTGGTCCCTCACGGAGCGAAACAGCGATATTTGCCGCGGGCTGTTTCTGGGGAGTGGAGCATGCATTCAGCACGATCAAAGGGGTAGGTGCTGTTACCTCAGGCTACACCGGTGGAAGAACTCCAGATCCTACCTACCAGTTGGTTTGCAGCGGCAGAACCGGTCATGCGGAAGCCGTTCAGGTGGAGTTTGACCCGGAAGTAGTCTCCTATGGTGAGCTGGTCGATTATTTCTGGAAAATTCACAATCCCACCACCCTTAACCGGCAGGGTCCGGATGTCGGAACACAGTACCGTTCCGCGATCTTTTATAAGAATGAGCGACAGAAAAAAATTGCTGAGGCGTCTCTCCATCGCCTGAAAGATTCAGGCAGAGTAAGGGGGAAAGTAGTCACCGCCATTGAGCCGGCTTCCCGTTTTTACCCTGCCGAGGAGTATCACCAGCACTATTTTATCAAACATCCAAACCGGTCAGCATGCCATTTTTTCCCTCCATTTAAATAGTGTCTTTCCGAAAAGTCCTTATTTTGACGTCATACCGGCGAAAGCCGGTATCCAACCAGCGAAATCAACACGAAAACCTGGATGGCAGGCTGCTTCGCGGTCCGGCGCCTGTCCCGAACCTGATTCGGGATTCGCCGGGATGACGAATGCTGGAAACAGGGGTTTCGGACGGACGGGCACTAAATAAAAAAAACGGCATATTTGGTTAAAAAGTATTATTATATTGATTATGACCTGGGGAGCGTCACGATACCCCTATATTTTATCGGTTAATTACTGATTGCTGGTTCATTCTAATTCATGGGAGGCTGTATGGAGAAGCGGTTCGCTTTCATCGCAATAACGGTGCTTTTAGGGCTTGCTTTGCCTGGTTCACTGCCAAGCGTATACGCGCAGGAGTCAGGATTAATAAATGTCAATCCCGACCCTGACGGCGAACCCTGGATCGCCGGCGGCATCACGGAGCAGGAGTGGGAGCAGATGACCGCCGATCTGCCGACCCTTGAGCAGATCCTTCCCCAGGGCTTGAGTAAAGTTGCCGCAGGACCAACTCCGACCCGGGTCGATAATACCCTGCTGCCGGCCTTCAGGCCGATTTTCAGCCAGAAGGGCGGCTCCTGCGCAATGGCCAGCTCTATCGGCTACGTATTTACCTACGAAATCAATACGCTTCGAAAACTGCCGGCAAATGTGCTTGAAAATCAGTACCCTTACGATTTTACCTACAATTTTTGCAATAGCGGCAGCGGGAGCAACGGTTCCATGCCGACCCAGGGTTTTGAAATCGCCCAACTTTGCGGTATACCCGATGCAAAAACCTACGGTGGATTTGGCCTTGGCGTTCACAACCAGTGGATCTCCGGGTATGATAAATATTTTGCCGGAATGGCAAACCGGGCCCTCAACAAGTTCACCATTAAGGTCAATACCGTTGCCGGCATCACCCAGATGAGGCAGTGGTTCAATGATCATGGCACCGGAACCGAAAATGGCGGCTGCATGGTGTTCTGCTACAACTCTTCAGGAAGTACTACGATAAGTCTTGCTGCCGGCACCCCTGAAGCCGGGAAAAAGGCGCTCGTTAAATTCGGCACCAGTGGCGGGCATGCGGTATCAATAGCCGGGTACGATGACTCCGTCAGGTACGATTATAATGGCGATGGCAAGTACACCAACGACGTCGATATCAACAGCGACGGCGTAGTGAATATCAAGGATTGGGAGATCGGTGCCATGTACATGGTCAATTCGTGGGGCACCAGTTTCGGCAACAGCGGGAAGATTTATGTTCCGTATAAACTTTGCGCTGATGTCGGAGGTTTGTGGAGCAATCTGGTATACGGCATGCGGGTCGATCAGGCGGTTACCAAGCCGAGATTCACCTATAAGGTCTCCATGAGCCACACGAACCGAAGCCTGATACGAATCCGGGCTGGTTATGCCAATAACGGAACGGCAACCGCCGCGACCGGTACGCCTGTTACCTTCGGCAAGGCGTTCAACTATGCCGGCGGCGTGTATCCGATGCAGGGCATAAACTCCAACCCCATAGAAATCGGACTTGATGTTTCACGGTTTGCGCCTAGTCTTACCGCAAGCACGGTGACGTTCTTCCTTTTAATCGACTCACGTGGCGGCACCGGTACGGTGCAGTCGTTCAGCCTTATGGACTACACCAACGCCTCTTCGCCTGTGGAGACGGCCTGCTCGCAGCAGAATGTTACGATTCCGGCCGGCACAACATCGGCGATCAAGACGCTGACACTCAAAATCGTCAAGTCTATCGGCCAGGTCAACGTTACAGCCTACAATGGCAACCTGTTCGTCACCCCTCGTATCAACCGGTCCGGCACCACGCTTTCGTTCGCAAATGCCGGCAGCACTATCCGTATATTTGCCATGAACGGTTCATTGATTGCCGAACGCACCATTGGTTCCTCCGGAACGTTCGATGTTTCCGCCCTTCCTACGGGTGTCTATCTTGCCAAGACCGGCAAGGCCATGCTGAAGTTCGTACGGTAGCCGTTACCGTCGTGGCGTGCTAATTACAGTCCCGGTGCCGCCTCTGGCGGCATCGGGATTTTTTTATCGTTGATCACTGTAAATCTTTGGTGTTTCATGCTATACTTAGGCATTCATACCATACCGGTCCCGATACTGCGTCCTGTGATCTGTTTATGCAAAACGAATCGATTAACGAGTTGTTTTTAAAAGCGCAGATGTTCAAGGCCGATGGAGACCGGCAAAAGGCGCTCTCCATTCTGCGTGAAATAGTGCGGCGCGAGCCGGAAAATGCCGGGGCGTATAGCAATATCGGAATGCTTCTGCATGAGATAGGCGATGTCAATGGCGCGCTGGAGGCCTTCCGTCAATCGATCGCGATCAATCCCGGTCTGGCAGAAGTCCACTGCAACTGCGGAACGGCATATTTTTCACTTGGAAATCTGGCTGAAGCTGAAAACTCTTTTAATAAAGCGGTGGAACTGAAACCGGGTTTGACTGCGGCAATGCTCGGGCTCGGAATGGTGCAGCAGGCGGCCGGAGATCTTGAAGCGGCAAAAAAAACCTTTGTTGACGTTTTGCGTCGTAATCCGAACGATCCTTCCGGACATTTTTTTCTCGGGGTCATCATGCGTCAATGGGACCGGCTCGATATGGCCGCCCGTTGTTTCCGCAACGCCCTGAATTTCAAGCCCGATTTCAGCCCGGCTTATAGTGGGCTTGGCGAGACCCTGCAAGCGTCGGGTCTCATAGATGAGTCTGAAAAGTGCTTCAGGAGGGCCATCGAACTGGATCCCTCAAACAACATCGCCTACAGCAACCTTTTTCTTTCAATGAACTACAACCCCTGTTGCACACAGGAACAGATTCTGGCTGAAAGCAGAAAATGGGGGGATGAACTGGTCAAAAAAACGGAAAAACGGGAAGGCCTTCCCTTGTTTCACAACAGCCGCGATCCGGACCGGAAACTCCGGATCGGGTATCTTTCACCTGATTTCTGCCGGCACCCGGTGGCATCGTTTCTGGAACCGCTCTTGAAAAACCATGACCCCAGTCTGTTCCAGATATTCTGCTATTCGTATGGCAGGATACAGGACCAGCATACCACGCGTTTCATGAGCTATGCCGACCAGTGGCGCGATATACGGAAAACCGGCGATGACGAGGCGAGACGGTTGATATATGACGATCGAATAGATATCCTTGTTGATTGCGCCGGACACATGGCGGACAACCGTCTGACGCTCCTTGCGCGGCCGTGTGCCCCGATCCAGGTTTCGTGGATCGGATATCCGAACACGACAGGACTTACCACCGTCGATTACCGTTTTGGTGACGAAATTACCGATCCGGTCGCGGGGAAGGAGTGGTATGTCGAAAAACTCGTCAGGCTTCCTGAGTGTTTCTGCTGCTATGGGCCTCCTGAGAATGCTCCGGAGGTTTCAGATCTTCCTGGTGAATGGAACGGGTACGTTACGTTCGGGTCGCTGCATACGCTTGCCCGCCTGAATTCCGCGGTTATTGCGCTCTGGTCGGAGGTGATGACACGCCTGCCTTCGTCGCGGCTCATCATTTTCAGAACGGTGGTCAATGACGAAATCGTCGAGAGGCTGCGGGAGCAGTTCAAGCGGCATTCCGTCGATCCTGAAAGGATCGAATTCGTGCGGGAGGTCCCGGCAGAGGGGCATCTTTCCCTTTACCACCGTATCGACATCGCGCTTGACACCTTTCCATGGAGCGGTCACACTACCGCGTGCGAAGCGCTCTGGATGGGAGTGCCGGTTATCACCCTCAGCGGCAGCCGTCATGCATCGAGAATGGTGGCCAGCGTGCTCACCCGGCTCGGGATTGATGATTTTATCGCGGAAAGTGAAACCGATTTCCTGACCATTGCCAAAAGGACCGCTCAGGAGCTTGCCTCTCTCGCAATGCTGCGAAAGGGATTACGAGAACTCATGCAAACGTCACGGCTCTGCGATGCTGTGTCGTTTACCCGCAATGTCGAGCATGAGTACCGGAAAATGTGGATGAAAAAGCAGTGGTGAGCCGTGGCGGTCAGAACGAATACAGCATCCGTACCATCCAGTACCAGGAATTGACCCGCGTGAGAGCTTCTTCCTCGTCCCGCTCGGAGATAAAAAAGATATCATGGTGCGTGTGGTCCCGCGCAACCTGACCGACAAGGGAAAAACCGTTTATCAAACTCTTTTTGGCCTGTAGCGACCATTTCCAGGTGTCATACAGGTAATCAATTTTTGAATAGGTCCCCGAAAAATTCCTGGGTACGGGGTTTTCCTCATAAAAGGTCGCATTATACAGGCTGTTGGTGAACGGCCAGCTATAGTATTCGACTTCCAGGGAAAGATAGTCCAGCAACCTGCAGGTGGGAAAATTCAAACCGACCATGATCGGCATGCGTTGAGAAAGGTCGGTGTAATAGTTTTTTGTGGTATCGAGAATCCAGGTGGTATCGGCTCCGTTGATGACGCGCAGGTAGGGGATGTGGTTTTTGATGCCAAGGATTGCGGATTCACCGTAGAGGCGCAGGTCGGCGGTATCGAACAGTGAGACGAGCTTCTGGGGCAGGAGTTTTTTGGGGTCGAACGAGCATCTGCCGAGGAGCTTGATTCCTTTGAACGTATAGTGCCGTACGACGCCGTTTCGGTCATAAAAAGCGCTTATCATGTCGTTGTTTACCGTTGTTTTCGATTCGTTTACCGAAATCCAGTGATGCAGACTTGCACCGGCGGTAAGGGCGACTCCCCTGAAATCGACATTGGCGAGATAGGATAGAGACCAGTCATGAAGCGGCACGACTTTCGTTTCGGTATGTAGCAGGAAATCGTGGCGAAAAAAGCCGGCCATTTCACTGGATACGCGGAACCCGGTGAGTTGGGAAAAGGGATAGTCAAAACTGGAGAAGATATACGGCGGATACGCGCCGGCCCTGAAAAGGTATTCGCCGAGATTTTTCGCGTCAGGGTTATATTTGACCGGAAAAATTCCCGCAGCGATAGATAACAACGGATGGTCATTTCCAAAGAGGTTATAGGTGCCTTGCGCTTCGATCATGGAAAGGGTGAAATATTGGCGGAAGGGGGCCAGAGCGGTGCCGATCGTGGAAGGGTAGGTTGCAAACCAGAGCTTCAGCTCCGGCTCGGCTTTGATGGAAAGACGGTTGGTGACGTTCTTTTGCAGTCGCAGGCGCAGGAAATCGCGGTGAAGCCATTGCGGGTTGACAATGACATTTCCGTTCAGGTGGGCGTTGAACATCTGGCCCTGCTCAAAGATGACCCTTCCCGAGACGTCGATACCCGGTGTATCGGCAAGCTCGCCGGATGTTCCGCCGTATGCCAATGCGGACAGGACCGATAGTACCAGTGCAGCACTGCCTTT
>JAFGOU010000471.1 GCA_016926315.1 Chitinispirillaceae bacterium | reverse complement strand
GCTGCTCATATAGCACTGGCCGGAAAAGGAGATGCAGTAGGCCCCGTGGACAAACACTTCCGTCTTGACACCGGAGGCTCTGGCAAAAGCGCAGAGCGACTGGATTTCCGGAAGGGAGAGCTCGCGCGAAAGATTGATTTGCGATACGTCGAGCGCCGACAGGAAGGCGATCTGTCCGAGGTTGTGGGTGGTCATCTGCGTTGACGCGTGTACCTTCAGCGAGGGAAAATGACGTTTCAGGAAAAAAAGAAGCCCGAGATCCTGCACAATGACGGCGTCGATGCCCATGGCGCAGGCATTGTTCACGAGTTCGAACAGTTCGTCAAACTCCTTTTCGAGAATCAGGGTGTTCAGGGTGAGATAGATCCGGCAGTTCTTCTGGTGCGCCAGGACGATAAGCGTGCCGAGGTCCTTCAAGGGAATGTTTTCCGCCCGCTGCCGCGCATTGAATTCGGGAAGACCGCAATACACCGCATCCGCCCCGGCCAGTATGGCGGCTTTGACGCTATCACTGTCCCCGCCAGGGGCAAGGAGTTCCACTGTTTTCTGCGGCGGAGGGTTTTTCATGGATATAAAAATAGTTAACCAACCTTGATCATGGCCGGAGTCGGATTAAAATATCCGATCCTCACCTTCGGGAACTCTCTCCTGATGGCATCGATCCAGTTCATCATCCCCATGGGTTTGCCAGAAAGGTGATCTAACCCAAGCGATTGCGAATACCAGACCGGGTCGATATTCAGATTCCGGGTCTGGATCATGTTGATACCGGTTTTTTTCAATAGCCGTTTCAGTGCGGCGTATTCGGAACGGCTGTCGGTAAATCCCGGGAATACCAGGTAATTGAGGGACACCCATACCCCTTTACGTTTAGCAATTTTGATTGATTCCACGACGTCGCTAAATGAGTAGCCTTTCGGCCGGTAATAGGCGTGATAATACCCGCTTTGCGCTGAATTGAGACTGACCCGCATGCTGTTGAGACCAACGGAACAGAGGCGTTCAATATCCTCCGGACGACTGGCGTTGGTATTCAGATTTATACTGCCGCGTCGGGTAGTGGCGCGGATTTTTATGATGGACTTCTCAATGACACGCGCCTGTAAAAGCGGCTCGCCTTCGCACCCCTGGCCGAAGCTGGCGATCGGATGCGTTGCCGATTTCAGGTGGGGGACGACATATTCAACAATCTCATCGCTGGTGGGAATAAAATCGATGCGGTGCTGGGTCGAAGGAACGCACGAACCCTTTGGTTGTTGTGAAATACACCCGATGCACGAAGCATTGCACGCCGTGCTTACCGGAATCGGGCATTCCCACCTTCCGAGAACCATGTTGCACGCATTGGGGCACCGGTAGATATAAACGCAGTTTTTCACCAGATGGTCCACGAGCCTGTTGCCCGGGTAACGTTTCAGCATACGCGCTGCCATTGAATCGATGGTGCCTAGCGATTCGTCAGGTATCTCGTGCCTTGACTGCCGGTCGATCCGGTTGCCTGCCGCATAAAACCTGCCGTTCATCCATCCAACGGCCGTGTAGCAGTAAAGCGGCAGTCTCGGAGCACCCAGGAGCTCCCGAAAGGCGCAGGAGTAGGTCTGCACGTATCCCGGCGGCATGAACGCCGCCGCGGCATATACCGGTTTGCCGCAGTATTCGTTGACAAAGACAATGGCGTCGCGCACCGGATCGTATCCGGCCGGGATCCGCAAGGGCATGGAGAATAGTATCCCCGATTCCGGCAGGGGAATGAGGCTGCGGTCATCGGCAACCTGAACGCGGCCGTTAGACGAGACCGCCATCCGAAGTTCGGGAATTTCAATGGCATTACCGGAGGTATCGCAGACGATAAGATTTGGTAGTTTCATGGAATGGTGAGAATGGGTTTTCCTTCAATACCTTTGACGGACAGCGATTTTTAAAAATAAGAAGGGCGGATTATATAAACAATCGGATTCAACAGGGAACCGTTTGAAGTGCAGATATTCCCCTTTGCGGGCCTGCGGATAATGTATCTTTACATACTCACCTGTGCGGCATAACCTCTTTAACTCCGGGAGGATCCAATGTATTACAATAAAACATCGCAGACACGGACCTTCAAAATCGTGGAAGAAAACAATTTCTGTGAGGATGATCTGACCTGGATCAAATCCCTTAAAAACGTGGACCTCATTACCGTGCAGAAAAAGAGTATCAGGGTCCTTACCCGGACCGATGAGGCCATCAAGGGAATCATCGAGGCGATCAACAGGCGGTTCTGCAACAGCGCAAAGCCAAAGTTGAACCCGCTGTTTTAAGCTATACAACCCGTAAATTGTACGCGGGCAGCAACTCCTCCAGCACGTAATTTCGATAGACCACCGCCGCGCGGTAAAACCTGAGCGTATCCGTTTTTTTCACCTCCTGCTGGTTGTTGCCGTGGTAGCGAAGTTGCGCCGGCAACCAGAGTTCTTTTTTATAGTCGATTGTTTTATCGCTGTCCGTCACCTTGCACAACGCGCCCGATGCGATCGATTTCCGCCACAATTCCACGCGCTGTTCGACCGGTTTTTTTTCGTTGATATTTTTCGTCACGGCTTTTTCTATCTCATTCCAGGATCTGCCTTCCGGACAGCGTTCCCGGGAGACCTCCGCAAACGACGTAAAAATGGCATGGAGCCGCCGGGTGCATTCAAGGAAAGTCGCGGGATTGCTCCGGACCTCCTTTTTTCCCGATAATTCATAGGTAAATTGCCAGTCCAGGTAGGGCCGGTCCGGGTAGGTCGCCACCGATCCGTGCCCGACCGGAATGGTTTCCGCCACCGTACCGGCAATACGGTTTGTAAACAGCATGAATTTGTTTTTGATATATCCGGCAAGCGACGGTGACTGCCTGGTATTCAGCTTGATGGAACCGGCATCGACCTTGTTGATTCCATGGCTGATGCCCGCAAAACCGTAATGTGAAAAAGTATCGGCATAGGCGTGCGCCGCAATCCCGAGAAGGTGGGGTCCTGAATCGCCTGCGCTCCGGGTCACCATTTCGTTCATCATTTTTTGCGCGAGTCTGCTGTTTTTCCGGCATACCATCATCTCAATAAAATCACCCGAGGCGGATTCAGCGCCGGGCAGAAAATGAAACGGAATCCACACCTTCCACTGGTCGCCCTGCAGCGCATTCCGGTAATCGATCGGTTTATGGCTTGTCATGGTAGGGACCACCGCGTATCTGGTCTGGAGTACCACTTCGTCGTCGTCGATCGCGTCATCGACAAACTGGGAAGCGTACGCTATGGTCCTCGCGGTCGGCGCTTTTATGCCTGCGGCCCGCGCAATCGCATACACTGCGTAAAAATGCATATCCAGCTGCATATCACCCTCCTGCCGTCGTGTTGAGTAATGATGGATTCAAACATTTTTAAAAAGTTCCCTCCAGTGCCGCTCCTCCTCAATTCCCATGGGATTTTCCGGACACCCGTCGGGTGGTTGCGCCCCAAGCCGTTCCCATTTAACCCGTCCGGACGGATTATACGGAAGAAAATCAACGCGCGATTCTTCCAAGGCTGCAAGATATCGCGCCAGTGCCTGCATATTTTCTTTTGTCGCGGTGATGCCCGGAACAAGGGGAATCCGCGTTCGAAACGCAATGCCCGATCGCCTGATATTGTCGTAGTTACTGAATATACGAGCATTGTCAACACCGGTCCACCGGAGGTGCTCCGCCGGTTCGGCAATCTTTAGGTCGAACAGCACCAGATCGATTGAGGGAAGAAGCGAGCGCTCGAAAAGGTCCCAGTCAAAATAGCCGCTTGTTTCCACCGCGATGTGGATGCCGGCGGATTTGAGATGGGCGCACACCTGCGCGCAATAGCCAAGGTGCATCAGCGGTTCGCCGCCGGAAAGGGTGACACCGCCGTTGGACGTCTCAAAAAAAATCCTGTCCCTAAGCAGTTTTTCCACCAGTTCTTCGGGTGAATATACGGTCCCAACCAGGGTTAGCGCCTTTGATTCGCATCCCTGCTCGCATTTTCCGCAGTGGATGCAGGCGTTTTTATCATAAAACTGCTCCGCTTCAGGGCGCTGTCCCTCGGGATTATGACACCATGCGCACCTGAGCGGACACCCTTTGAGGAACACCACGGTACGGATGCCCGGGCCGTCGGCGAACGACCCCCGCGCGATGTCGAAAACGAGCGGACAGCGCGGTTCGCTC
>JAFGOU010000470.1 GCA_016926315.1 Chitinispirillaceae bacterium | reverse complement strand
GTTCGCGCCGGACTTTTGAATGGGTCACCTCGACGCCGCATCGGTCACACACCACCCCGCGGTAACGGATCCGCTTGTACTTTCCGCAGTTGCACTCCCAGTTCCGCACCGGGCCGAATATCTTTTCACAGAAAAGGCCGTCCCGTTCGGGTTTAAACGAACGGTAATTGATGGTTTCCGGCTTGGTCACCTCGCCATACGACCAGTTACGGATCGTATCGGACGATGCGAGACGAATAGTAACGCCGCTGATTTCCTGAAGCTTTCTTTCCATCTGGGCAAACGACTCTGGCACGGCAGTACCCCCTCTACTTGGGTATCTTCATTCTATCTTTTATTATCGTTGCATCTCCCCGCTTTTTCCAAACGGGAAAAAACAGGGCCTTTATTCCGTCTCGCCCTATCCGTTCTCCTCTTCCCGGCTGAGCACGTCGATATCGAGCCCCAGGGCCTTGATTTCACGCACCAGCACCTTGAACGATTCGGGAATATTCGGCTGCGGCGTATTCTCTCCCTTGACAATAGCCTCGTATATCTTCGATCGGCCGGTAATATCGTCGCTTTTAACCGTCAGGATCTGCTGCAGCGTATAGGCCGCGCCGTACGCTTCGAGCGCCCATACCTCCATTTCGCCGAAACGCTGTCCGCCGAACTGCGACTTTCCGCCGAGCGGCTGCTGCGTAACGAGCGAATACGGACCGATCGAGCGGGCGTGAATCTTGTCGTCAACCAGATGACAGAGCTTCAACATATAGATAGGCCCGACGGTCACTTCATGGTCGAACGGTTCTCCGGTACGTCCGTCACGCAGCTGAATTTTCCCCGATTTGGGAAGTTTCGCCTGCTGCAACAGCTTGACCACATCGGCATAGGTCGCCCCGTCGAACACCGGTGTCGCGATACGCAGACCGAGTTCCATGGCCGCCCACCCCATGTGCGTTTCAAGAATCTGTCCGAAATTCATTCGGGACGGAACGCCGAGCGGGTTGAGAATAACGTCGACCGGCGAACCGTCGGGCAAAAACGGCATTTCCTCAACCGGCAGGATTTTTGATATGACGCCTTTGTTACCGTGTCGGCCGGCCATTTTGTCGCCCACCGAGAGCTTTCGTTTCTTCGCGACATATACCTTTACCAACTGCAACACACCCGGTTTGAGTTCGTCGCCTCGGACGACCTTGTCAATCTCCTTCTCGAGCTTGTCCTCGAGTTTGGCAATCATGTCGTTGGCGTAAAAAAGGACTTCCTCGGCTTTTTTATTGCGCTTTGCATCGTGGCAGAGACCGTTCTTGAACGAAATGGCGCTGAAATCAATCTTGTTCAGCATCTGCCGGGTCCATTTTTTACCCGCGGGAATCACCACCTCGCCGGTATGCACATTCTGTATCTCGCCCGTGGCGGTATCGACCAGAAATTCGACAAGCCGTTCAAGACGCACCTTGCTGATGTCGTTGATCTGCCCGGTGATCTCCTCCTTGAGTTCGTCGATTCGTTTCTTATCCTTCTTTTTGGAACGGTTGTCCCGTTCCTTGCGCGAATAGATGCGTGTGTCAATCACCACTCCCTTGAGCCCCGGAGGGGCCTTGAGCGACGAGTCGCGCACGTCGCCGGCCTTTTCCCCGAAAATCGCGCGCAGGAGCCGCTCTTCGGGCGACAGTTCGGTCTCACCCTTCGGGGTGACCTTGCCGACGAGAATGTCGCCGGCCTCGACCTCGGTTCCCACGCGGACCACGCCGGTTTCGTCGAGATTGCGAAGCGAATCCTCGGACACATTGGGAATTTCCCGGGTGAGTTCTTCGGGACCGCGCTTGGTGTCGCGCACCTCGGTCTCGAACACCTCGATGTGCACCGAGGTATAGATATCTTCTGCCACGAGACGTTCGGAAACGATGATCGCGTCTTCAAAGTTGTACCCGCGCCAGGGCATGAACGCCGCCATCACGTTCCGACCGAGCGCCAGTTCTCCACTGCGGGTCGCATGGCCGTCGGCAAGAACGTCCCCGGCTTTGACTTTTGCGCCGACCTTGGCGCGTACCTTCTGGTTGAGCGTCGTGTCCTGGTTGGAACGTTCGAATTTGACCAGATCATACGTATCGAACTCGGTAAGTCCGAGCACGTCATCCGCGCTTTTTTCCTTTGTCTTGCGCACGACGATCCGGTTCGCATCGACCTTTTCGACCACGCCGGGGTTCTTTGCGACAACCATGCAGCCCGAATCGAATGCGGCGCGCGCTTCAAGCCCGGTGCCGATAAGCGGCGGCTCGGTGTTCATGAGCGGGACCGCCTGACGCTGCATGTTGGAACCCATGAGCGCCCGGTTGGCGTCATCGTGCTCGAGGAAAGGAATCAGTCCCGCGGCGATCGATACGAGCTGCATGGGAGAGATGTCCATGTACGTTATCTCCTGCGGAGATACGACCGGAAAGTCGCCACGATAGCGGGCGAATACCAGCTTTTCAACGATTTTACCCTTTTCGTCGACCGGCGTGTTGGCCTGGGCGATGATGTAATTGTCCTCCTGGTCGGCGGTCAGAAATTCCACCACTCCGGTTACGATGCCGTTTTCGACCTTCTGATAGGGTGTTTCGATAAAACCGAAATCATTGACTCGCGCGAAAGTCGAAAGTGAAGCGATGAGACCGATGTTCGGTCCTTCAGGCGTCTCGATCGGGCAGAGACGTCCGTAATGCGTATGGTGCACGTCGCGGACCTCGAATCCCGCGCGTTCGCGCGTCAGGCCTCCCGGACCGAGGGCGCTCACGCGCCGCTTGTGCGTAAGTTCTGAAAGAGGGTTGGTCTGATCGAGGAACTGCGAGAGCTGACTCGACCCGAAAAACGCCTGGATGACCGTCGATACCGTTCGGGCGTTGATCAGGTCCTGCGGTGTGATGTTTTCGTTGTCGCGCAGCGAGAGACGCTCCTTGATGGTGCGGACCATGCGCGTGAGACCGACGGTAAACTGCGCGCTGAGAAGCTCGCCGACCGAACGGACACGGCGGTTGCCGAGATGGTCGATGTCGTCGATGAATCCAATGCCCGCATTGAGGGCGATCATGTATTTGAATGCCCCGATAAAATCGTCCTTTGAAAGGATATTTACCCCTTCAGGCGACGTGACACCCAACCGGGTATTGATGCGATAGCGGCCGACGTTCCCCAGATCGTATCGTTTATCATCGAAAAAGAGCCGGTGGATGAAATTGCGGGCGGTCTCCACATTGGGCGGGTCGCCGGGACGCATGGTGGCATAAATATAGAAAAGCGCCTCTTCCTCCGACTTGGTCGAGTCCGCGCTGAGCGTGTTCCGAATGACCATGTTTTCCGGCGCAATCTCATCTTTTATGATTTCAACGGCATCGACCTTGTTCGCATGGAGTTTCTTCCAGTGGTCTTCGGAGATGACGTCGTTGGCATCGACGATGATCTCGCCGGTCTCCTCATTAAACACCGTTCGCGCATTGACCTTACCCAGGATTTCATCCTTGTTCTCCGCCGTCGTCTTGAAACGCGCCGTATCATGGAACAGGCTGAGAATCTGCTCGTCCATGCCGTAACCAAGCGCGCGCAGGAGAATGGTCGCCGGCATTTTCTTGCGACGATCGATATTGACGGTAAGGACATCGTCGACATCAAGCAGTATTTCGACCCACGATCCGCGCTGCGGTATAATACGCGCGGTTAATAGTTTTTTTCCGTTGGGATGAATGATTTCATCGAAGGTGATGCCGGGCGAACGGTGGAGCTGACTCACGATCACGCGTTCCGCACCGTTGATAACAAAGGTACCGCGTTCGGTCATGAGAGGAATTTCACCTATGTATACTTCATTGGCGATCTTCTCGGCGAACTTCTTGGTCTCGCCATCCTGTTCGAAAACGAGAAGCGACATGTCGACCTTGAGCGGCGCGGCAAAGGTCATTCCGCGCTCCTTGCACTCTTTCAGAGTATACTTGGGCGTACCCAGGCGGTAACCGTCATACTCAAGCGAATAATATCCCTTTACATCGCTCACCGGAAACAGGCTCAGGAAGGAGCCGTTCAGGCCCTGTTTTTTCCGCATTCGCGGCGGGACATCCGGTTGCAGAAACGACTCGTATGATTTGGTCTGGATTTCAAGCAGGTTCGGCAGGTCCACGGGCCGCCGGATCCGGGAATAGCTCTTTCGTTCAACCATTCGAACATCCCCTTATTGATGAAATGACCGTACCGTCGTTTTCAGAAAACGGGAAAAGACACGAAACCACCCGGCTTCCGGGGTCTCGTGTCTGAAGTGAAAACCATGTATACGATCGGCTGCGATTGATTGTCAGTACGCCTCGGTAATTAACACGTTTATTTGAGTTCCACGGACGCGCCGTTTTCCTCGAGTTCCTTTTTGATCTTTTCGGCTTCGTCCTTGGTGGCCCCTTCCTTGACCGGTTTCGGAGCACCCTCGACCAGATCCTTGGCTTCCTTAAGCCCGAGACCGGTCAACGCGCGAACAACCTTGATCACGTTGATTTTCTTATCCCCGGCGCTCTTGAGAATGACGTCAAATTCCGTCTTCTCCTCAACGGGAGCGGCGGCGCCGGCGGCCGGGCCGGCGGCGACGGCCACGGGGGCCGCGGCCTTAACGTCGAATTTCTCTTCGACTGCCTTGATGAGATCGGAAAGCTCTATAACCGTCATCCCGCCGATCGCTTCGAGAATTTCTTCTTTTGATACAGTAGCCACAGTTGACCTCCATAAAAGGGTAGGTAATTGGTTGTTGTCTGCCTTGCGCTACGCCGCCGCAACCTTCTTTTCCCTGACTGCGTCGAGCGTGCGGACGAATTTCGTAAGGATCCCGCCAAGCACGCCGGCGAAATTCCCCATGGGCGCCTTGAGGCATCCCAGAAGCTGCGCCAGCAGCACTTCGCGGCTCGGAATATCAGCAAGCTTCAGGACCTGCAAAGCATCGAACACCGAGCCGTCCACATAGGCGGTCTTGACACCGAGTAAATCCTTATTGTCCTTCTGAAATTCCTTTAGAATCTTTGCGGGAGCGACCGCATCGTCCTTGGCGATGACCACCGCCGTAGGACCCTTGAAAAAGCTCTCGATCGCCTCCCTGCCGGACCGTTTGGCGGCAATTTTCGCGAGGGAATTTTTCACCACGAGAAAACGCATGCCTTTCTTCCGGATGTCGGCGCGCAATCTGGTTACCTGGGCGACATTGATCTTGTTATTGTCTGTCAGGTAGATCCCTTTTGCGGCCTTGAACTCCTGTTCAAGTTTTTCGATCGCTCCCGTACGCTGTGCTTTTGTCGACATGGTTGTTCCTATTGTTAACTATCGCTGCGTTCATCAACCGCCGCTTCCACCCATCCGCCGCTCCCCCTAACTGAGAGCGCGGATATCGGAACGCGGCTATTTGCAATCGTTCTGATTGATTTTCAACCCCTGGCCCATGGTACTGGTCAGGTATACCTTCTTAATGTACTGCCCTTTGGCGGTCTGCGGTTTTGCCTTGTTGACCGCTTCCATGAAAGCTTTCATGTTTTCCGACAATTTCGGCACTTCAAACGAAAGTTTGCCGAGCGTTGAATGAAGGATACCGGCTTTGTCGATCTTGAAGTCAGCCTTGCCTTTTTTAAGTTCCCGGACCGCTTTGCCGACCTCCATGGTGACCGTGCCGGTCTTCGGGTTGGGCATGAGCCCCCGTGTGCCGAGTATCTTTCCAAGCTTTCCAACCACCTTCATCATGTCGGGTGATGCGACCACCGCATCGAAATCCAGCCACCCTTCGGTGATTTTCTTTGCAAAATCCTCGCCGCCGACGAAATCGGCGCCGGCCTCCTTTGCCTCGGTCTCTTTTTCTCCCTGGGCGAACACCAGAACCCGCGTGGTCTTGCCGAGCCCGTTAGGCAGAACGACCGAACCGCGGACCGCCTGCTCGCTTTTTTTCGGATCGATACCGAGAACGACGGCGACCTCCACCGTCTCGTCGAACTTGGAATAGGTATTCGCCTTGAGAAATTCCAACGCCTCAACCAGGCCATACTCCCTGTTCTTGTCCACTTTTTTATACGCCGCGTTGTACTTCTTACCGTGTTTCATTGCCAAGACACTCCCCCCGGCTCTTTTTTCGCCCCGAGCCGGTTCTGTCAAAGGGCGATGGTCAATTGGCCCTCCGCGCATTGTGCGAGGAGATACCTCCCATCAATGTAACCTTACTCCTCTGCAGTGACACCCATGCTTCGAGCCGTTCCCGCCACAAGCCGCATCGCCGCTTCAACGCTCGCCGCATTAAGATCGGCCATTTTCAGCTCCGCGATCTTCTTCATCTGCGCCTTGGTGATGGTGCCAATCTTGTCTTTATTAGGAACGGCCGAGCCTTTTTCCTTGCCCAGCTCCTTGAGAATGAGTACCGATACCGGCGGCGTTTTAGTGATAAAGGTAAATGAACGGTCGGAATACACGGTAATGACCACCGGAGTGATCATTCCGTTCGCCTCTTTTGTCCGGGCATTGAACTGCTTGCAGAATTCCATGATGTTTACCCCTTGCTGACCAAGGGCCGGTCCAACCGGCGGTGCCGGGTTGGCGGCGCCACCGGGAATCTGAAGCTTGACCTGTGCTATGACTTTCTTAGCCAAAGTAGTACACTCCCATCAACTTATTGGACTGACATGAATGAAATCGACTTCGACAGGTGTCGATCGGCCGAATACGCTGACCATCACCTTGATCTTTCCTTTTTCCGGATGTATCTCATCGACCACGCCGTCGAAATCCTTGAACGGACCCTCCTTGATCTTGACCGCGTCGCCTATTTCGAACGGCACTTCGGAAATCTGCTGCCGGACCGTTTTTTCAGTCTGACCAAGGATCCGGCGGACCTCTTCCTCGCGGAGCGGCTGCGGTTTGTTGCCACCGATAAAACCGGTCACGCCGGCCGCATTCTGCACCGCATGCATGGTCTCCTTGGTAATTTCCATTTCTACAAGCACATAACTGGGGAAAAATTTACGCGTCGTCTTTGTTTTCTTTCCGTTTTTCACCTGGACCACGTCCTGTGTCGGCATGAGCACCTGCTTGAGATTTTCACCGAAATCACCCGCCGCGATCAGGTCGCTGAGATACTGAAAAACTTTGCCTTCCTGACCGGAATAGGTGTGTACGACATACCATCGCGCTGCCATGGTGGTTCCTCTATATTCCTTTACCAGTTTGCCTGCATGAAAAGCTTGACCAGACTCGAAACCCCCCAATCACACAGCTTCACAAAAATAGCCATGAGAAGAGAAAAAATAATGACCAGAACCGTTCCGCCGAAAAGCTCGTTTTTCGTCGGCCAGGTCACCTTCATCATTTCGCCCTGGACGTCTTTTAAATATTGTATGATCTTCTGCATGAACACTCTCTTTGAAAACAGGCCTGGAGGGACTCGAACCCCCAACCAACGGTTTTGGAGACCGCTACTCTACCAATTGAGCTACAGACCTATATTTTTTCGACGATACATAAGCCCGTGACCCTTTTTCGCAAAATCCCGACGCAGACAACGCACTCTCTCTCGCCGCCCGTTTCAGGTCCGCGCTTACTTCGCCTCTTTGTGTGCAGTCCGCTTGCGTTCAAAACGGCAGAATTTAATGAATTCAACACGCCCCGAATGGGTGCGCTTGTTCTTGGTCGTTTCATAATTCCGCTGCTTGCACGAAGTGCATTCCAGGGTAATTTTTTCTCTGGGCATAGGTGCCATCCGCTCTAAAAGAGGTTAAACAACCCTTATTCTATGACTTCAGTCACGACACCCGCGCCAACCGTCCGGCCGCCTTCGCGAATTGCAAAGTGCACCTCTTTTTCAAGCGCAACCGGTGCTATCAGTTCGACTTCCAGCGCCGCATTGTCGCCCGGCATGATCATCTCCACACCTTCGGCGAGCTTAAGGTTGCCGGTAACGTCGGTGGTACGGAAGTAAAACTGCGGACGGTACCCGCTGAAAAACGGCGTATGACGTCCACCCTCTTCCTTGGAAAGCACGTACACTTCAGCCTTGAACTTCTTATGCGGGGTAATGCTGCCCGGTTTGGCAAGCACCATCCCGCGTTCGACGTCGTTTTTGTCGATACCGCGGAGCAGACAGCCGATATTGTCGCCGGCCTGCGCCTGGTCGAGCAATTTACGGAACATCTCAACGCCGGTCACCACACTCTTGCGCGTATCACGCAGGCCAACCAGTTCGCATTCGTCGCCGACCTTTACCATGCCGCGCTCGACACGGCCCGTCGCAACCGTACCGCGGCCCGTGATGGAAAAAACGTCTTCGACCGACATCAGAAACGGCTTGTCGGTTTCACGCTGCGGATCGGGAATGTAATCATCGATGGCCTGCATGAGTTCCATGATGCACTTGGTTTTTTCGGGATCGTCGGGATTCGTAAGCGCCTGGATTGCGCTGCCGCGGATAATCGGGGTTTTATCGCCTGGGAACTTGTACTTGGTCAGAAGTTCGCGGATCTCCATGTCGACCAGTTCGAGAAGTTCGGGATCGTCGACCACATCGACCTTGTTCAGGAACACGACGATGTGGGGTACGCCGACCTGGCGGGCGAGAAGGATATGCTCACGGGTCTGCGGCATCGGACCGTCGGCCGCGCTCACCACGAGTATCGCACCGTCCATCTGAGCGGCGCCGGTGATCATGTTTTTGACGTAGTCGGCATGTCCCGGACAATCCACGTGCGCGTAATGACGCTTCGCGGTCGAATACTCGACATGCGAAGTTGCGATGGTGAGGATTTTCGTCTCGTCGCGACGGCCCTGCGACTCCGAGGCTTTTGCCACTTCATCGTAGGATATAAACTTTGCAAGGCCCTTGGCTGCCATGACCCTGGTAATCGCGGCGGTCAACGTGGTTTTTCCATGGTCGACGTGGCCGATGGTCCCGACGTTTACGTGTGGCTTGTTTCGTTCAAACTTTTCCTTTGACATGGAAACCTCTCAGGATATGGTGAATAAGTTTTTGGGTTTTTATTGTCCGTTACTCTTTTTCATCCTTCAATAACAGCCGTCGTTCAAAAAAGAAAAGCCCACGACCGGGATCGAACCGGTGAACCTCATCCTTACCAAGGATGTGCTCTACCTACTGAGCTACATGGGCATGGTAATAGCGGGCAATGAGACTCGAACTCACAACAGCCACCTTGGAAGGGTGGAGCTCTACCAATTGAGCTATACCCGCGTTACGATTGTAGATTGACGAATGACGATTGCCGGTTGAAAAACGAGAATACATCTTTACTATTTTTTCCATTCCGCAATCTACAATCCGCAATCTTCAATTTTCATGGGCAGGGGTGGGTTCGAACCACCGTAGGCGTAAGCCAATGGATTTACAGTCCATCCCCTTTAGCCGCTCGGGCACCTACCCAGTTAATCCATGGAGCCGATGGAGGGACTCAAACCCCCGACCAGCTGATTACAAATCAGCTGCTCTATCAACTGAGCTACATCGGCAAGCT
>JAFGOU010000469.1 GCA_016926315.1 Chitinispirillaceae bacterium | reverse complement strand
GGCCCTCGCGGCCCTTGAACAGGAATCGTTCGTCTACCTGCACGTCGAAGCGCCGGACGAGACCTCGCACGAGGGATCGCTCCAGAAAAAAATCCAGGCCATCGAGGAGTTTGACAAATACATCGTCGGCGAGATGCTCGCGTACCAGAAGCATGCACCGTCGCTCACCCTGCTCGTGGCGCCCGACCACGCAACCCCCGTTTCGACGAGGACCCACGGCGGCGGACCGGTCCCGTTTGCCGCGTGCGGAAACGCCATACGGCCCGGACCGGCGCGCTCCTACAGCGAGGCGACGGCGTCCGGAATGCCGGTACTCACCGGACCGGCGCTCTTTCAACGGTTCATCAAAGGAACCCTGCAGACCTAGCGTATGGGAAACCGCGTCCTGGAAAAACTGCTGACCCTGCTTTTCGACGTGACCGCTATCACCGTGGCCTTCTACACGACCCTGTGGCTCCGGTATTTTTCGCGCATCTACCCGGAAACCTACAACCCCGATATCGACCTCTCCTCGTACTTCATCCCCTCCATGGTCATGAACGGCTGCTGGATCGCGCTGTTCTTTTTCGGCGGGCTCTACCGTGAATGGTACAAGGAGTCGCGACTCGACGAATTCCTCGTGGTCGCCCGGACCGTCCTTATCGGCATGTTCGGCCTTTTCCTGATAACGAGCGCCCAGCAGATCGTCGATTTCGCCTCCACCGGCGACTGGCGACACCTGTTCACGCGCACCAAAACCGCGTCGATTCTCACCTATGGCGGCTGCATGCTCTTTTTCGCCACGCTCAACCGTTTCGCCATACACTCGTTCCGGTCCTTTCTTTTCACGAAAGGGATCGCGGTAAGCAAGGTGTTGATCATCGGCGCCAACGAGTCCGGCGAGCGCCTGATCAAGGAGATCCATGCCTACGCGCGCCTCGGCTACCGGGTCGTCGGGTTCATCGACGACGACGGACGGAAAACCGGACAGCAGCATGCCGGCTACCCGGTGCTCGGCACCTACTCCGACATCCCCGAGATCGTCAAAAAGGAGCGGATCCCGGCGCTCATCGTCGCCCACGTGAGCGGATCGGCGAACGAGGTCCTCAAGATCCTCAACTACTGCGGCGACATAAACGTGACCATCTACATGGTGCCCTCGCTCACCGACGTCATCACCGGCCACCTCAAGACCCACCAGATCTTCGGCATACCGCTCATGGTGCTGCTCCAGGACCACATGCCCGGATGGCAGGCGCAGATCAAGCGGCTCATGGACCTGACCGCCTCCGCACTCGTGCTGTGCATCGGCTCGCCGCTCTGGCTCGCGGTCGCCGCCGCGATCAGGCTCAACTCTCCGGGCCCGGTCATTTACCGGCAGGTCCGCGTCGGCCGCAACGGCAGACTTTTTACCGTGCTCAAGTTCCGCTCCATGTACCAGGACGCCGAAAAAAGGACCGGGCCGGCGTGGGCAACCGAAAACGATCCGCGCATCACGCCCGTCGGCCGTTTCATCCGGAAAACGAGGCTCGACGAAATACCGCAGTTCTGGAACGTGCTCAAGGGAGAGATGAGCCTGGTGGGGCCCCGCCCGGAACGTCCGTTCTTCGTCGAGCAGCTCAAAACCGAGATCCCGTGGTACGTCCGCCGCATCAAAATGAAACCGGGCATCACCGGATGGGCGCAGGTCAAGCACAAGTACGACGCTTCCATCGAGGATGTCAAGCAGAAGGTGATGTACGACCTCTACTACTTCGAGAACATGTCCATCGTGCTCGATATCAAGATCATCCTCCAGACCTTCTGGGTGGTGCTGACGGGAAAAGGAGCGCATTAAGGAAATTGCGGATTGCGGATTGAAAAAACCATACCGACGTGCATGACTATCGCGGCATCCCCGAATCGCGGCAGTGGTCCGGTGGAGCGAAAAAAAATAACGGGAAAAGGGTTCCTTCCGCATGGGCGCACGGAGGGTTATCACCGGGAGGTATTCTACCGCCGTTCCGGAGGCAAAATCACGATCAGCGACGCAGGCTCCCCGCCGTCGGCAACGGGAAGCGGGAGTTCCGCGGCCTTGTATTCGCGGTCATCGATGATGACGACCTGATCCCGCACCTCGGAAATCGTCCTGACGTTATCCATGCCCACGACGGCATTCCCCTGCTTGAAGAGCACCCGTACGCCCCGATAGGGCGATAACCGTTCCAGCAACGCCTCGTTAATCACGATTCCGCCCGCCACATGAAACATCATGGTTTCTGCGATCCGGAACGTGTGCCTCGCCTGAAACGTGACGGCCGCATCCCCCTTCACGCGGTCAATAACCACGGCCGGCACCTCCGACAACGCCTCCATTTTCGCGGCGATGCTGTTTCCCGCGCTTGCAGGAAAGTGGCCGCACGAAATGGCCGTATACGCGGAGTCGGTGATGTCGAGAAACGACAAACCCATGGGATTGAGAAACTGGACCGCCTTGTTCACGACTTCCGGAGCCGAAGGATAATTTTCAACAATAAGCCTGAGCGAAAAAAGCTGGTCGCCCTCCACCTCGCGGGCAAACGCGGCAAGTCGCTCCTGCAGGTCCTGCGAAATCTCCGCAAACCGCCGCTGCACCGACTCACCGGCACGTTCGATTGGCGAGTTCGCTGAGAGCGGGGACGCCGCCGGGCCGCGTCCGTTCATGAACAGAAAAACACCCGCGCCGGACAGCAGCGCGCCGAGCAGAAAAACAAGGACGTATTTCATGGATATCCCTGAAAAAGGTTACGGCACCTGCATTCAACGCCCGAACCGGCACGCGTCCGAAGAAGTAACGTCTTACGATTGCACTTCCCCGCAAAAAAAATCCCTGCACGCCCGATCATTTCCCCCTGCCGCCCGCTTCCTCGATCGCCACCAGCTCCTTCTCATCGAACCAGAGCCGCTGATTCTCATACACCCAGCATTCGCGCTCGGCGCCCTGATACGCGCCGGTTTCCCGTTTGACAGGACGCCCCCAGCTCAATCGTACCTGGTCGCGGGTCATGCCCTGCCGCACATGGTGCACATTGATCATCTCCCACGTCGCCGAATCGGCATGAAAGGCGGCCGCCGGATTTTCTTCATGGATATCGTCGTCCCATGCGTTTCCCTCATGCCGCAGCTCTTTTTTAACGTTCGTCCAGCTATAGTACAGGGGGATGACCCCTTTGCGGCCGTCGGCGGTTTCGACCATAAGCCACAGCGATTTTGCCGGCAGGGGCGTGGTGCCTACCCTCACCTCGAACACCTTCAGCGGGTCCTGGATCCTTACCTTGACCGTGGTAATAGCGCTGCTGTCGATGGTGAAGATAAAACCGCGCGCCGGGTAGACCGTTGCGCCGACCCACCGTTTTCTTGCTCCGTCAAGGTCTTTTCCATATGAAAATTCAGGCAGCTCCCCGGCCACGGTCCTGGCATATAACGCCCTGTCTGTTGCCTCGTGCCGGAATACCACCAGCCACTCCGCGCCGCGCGGCTCCACCGAAGTCACGGTGAACGCGGCGTTGTCGAACACGCCGCATTTGACCCGATGGCGTTTCGTCTCCACGGCCGTGTCCACGACCCCGCGGCAGGAGTCGAGCTTCGGGCAGGTGTAAAGCTCATAGCCATAGGAACAGTACAGGGCGGGTTTTTCACGCAGAATGAACCGCTCGCCGGGCCAGGATTCAATCTCCACAACAGAAGGGGGCGGCGGACGCGTTACGACGCTATCAGCCTGAAGCGCGCCGCTGCTGTCGATTGCCGTTGAATCGGCCGACGCGACACTGCCCTGCTGCTTTTCCAGATAGTCGCGTACCGGCGGCGTGCAGAAGCAGACAAGCAGCGCAAGAGCGATGACAATCCACTGTTTGGTCATAAACTACCTCGCCCTGAAATATACTGCCCGAGAAGTAAAAAAAAAAGTGATTGCGCGTCTCCCCTCACATTTTCTTTAAAACCACCGGCATGGGAAAGCAGCAAAAGCAGACAACCTAAAAAATCCGTGCATTTCCCGTCCCGTCATTTTACTATTACCTTAACCCGCTCAGAATTAATATTTTATAAGGATCTTTCGAGCGTACCCAAGGAGTGACACCATGCCGCTTACAATCCACATGATCGTCCTGCTCGCCGCCGCAACCTTATTTGCACAGCAGCCGAGCCCCGACCAGATCCAGGAGCTGCAGAAACGCATTGCCGCAAATCCGCAACTGGCGCGGCAGCAGATCCAATCAAACCCGCAGCTTCTCAACAGGCTCACACCTGACCAGCAGGCCCAGGTAACGGCCTATATCGATTCGGTTGAACGGAGCAGAACGTCCGGACGCGCGGCAGCGACGCCGCATTCATTCCGTAACGCGGATTCCCTGTCAACTGCCGATTCCACCGGCCGCATCGCCGGCATCGATTCCCTCCACGATACCGCTTTCCACAAACAACAGGAGATTGAAACCGATTCGCTTACGGTATTCGGCCGCCATCTCTTTACCCAGAAATTCCTTCCCCCTCCCTATACCGACATTCCCGACGACTACGTCATTGCGCCGGGCGACGAGATATTGCTCCGGTTCTGGGGCCGGTACAACCAGGAACGCACCTACCTGATCGGCAAGGACGGGTACGTGTTCATCGAGCCGCTCAACCGCCAGGCCTATCTCATCGGCATGACCTATGGCGCGCTCAAGGCCATGGTGCAGCGCGTCTCCACCAGCTCGCCCGGCGTTGAAGGCGACGTGCGCGTCGTAAGCGCTCACCCGCTCTACATCCACATTGCCGGCAACGCGCAGAACCCCGGCACCATCCACGGCCCGGCCAGCTACTCGTTCTGGCAGTTTCTCATGCTGTCCAAAGGGCCTGCAACCAACGGCTCGGTGCGCGATATCCGCGTATCGAGGAGCGGCAGGGAGATCGCGAAAATCGACCTGTACGAATTCCTCATGCACGGAAAAAAGCCCATCGTTGCCCTGCGCAACGAAGACCTGATCTTCTTCGGCCAGGCACAGGCCATCGTACGCATCGGCTCCCTGGTCAAACGGCCCGGACTCTACGAACTCAAACAGACCGAACGGCTCGGTGACCTGGTGACCGTTGCCGGCGGCTTCCCCTGCACCGCCTTTGCCCCGGGTATCAGCATACTACGCACCGTGGACATAAACGAAAAAACCTCCTCAACCTTTCCCTTCAAGGTCATGGACATCGACCTGACCAAAAAAGGGTGGGAAGCAACGCCGCTTCGGGACGGCGACATCATCACGGCCCGCGACATGGCGCCGCTTGCCGCAAACGATCTCTACATCACCGGATCCGGTATCGCCGTACCAGGCACCTACTCGCTCCCGGTCACCCCATGGAGCGCGGGTAACCTCATCAAGGAGGCCGGCGGACTCGCGCCCGGCGCTCACCGCGCCGCCGAGCTGCTCAGGCTCAGCCCCGACGGCAGGCGGACCTCGCAGCCCCTCGACCTGTTCGACG
>JAFGOU010000468.1 GCA_016926315.1 Chitinispirillaceae bacterium | reverse complement strand
GGAAGCAGGTGTGCTGGCCAAAGGAGACGAAAAAGGAGTTGAAGGTGGTCCAGTAGCGGACCGGGAGATGCTTGCGGAGCAGCATCTCGGTTTCAAACGGCGTTGCGGAGGCCAGGTACCCGAGCCGGTTCATGATGCGGTGGACATGGACGTCAACGCATACCGCCGGTTTGTTGAAGGCGACCGCGACAACGAGGTTGGCGGTCTTCCGGCCCACGCCGGGCAGCTCCACGAGTTCTTCCACGGTTTCCGGGATCCTTCCGCCGAAGCGCTCCCGGATGACCGCGGGCAGTTGTTTGAGGTGGCGCGCTTTCTCGCGGTAGAATCCGACCGGGAAGATCAACTTCTCGAGCCGGTCCAGAGGAATCCGGTCGAGGTCCTGCATGGCGGGGGCCTCATGAAACAGGCGTTTGACCGCGGCCGTCGTGGTCTGGTCCTTGGTTCGCGCGCTGAGCATGGTGGTAACCAGGACCTTGAAGGGATCTTTTGTCTGAATCCCGACGAGATCGACGACCGGCGCGCGATTTTTCGAAAACTCCTTTTTCAGGACACGATAGACGTCGTCTATCAGGGGGCTGAATCGCTTCATGAACGGGGGGTTCTCCTCAGGCCCAGACTTCCTATCATCGATTCGTCCTGCTCGATGCCGGCGCCCGGTGTGGTGAGATAGCCGCCGGTGATATACCCGTTCGCGCCCGCGTAAAACATCAGACTCTGGAGCGGGCCGAGGTTTTTTTCCCGTCCGCCGCACACTTTTATGGTCTTGTCCGGAAGCGCCAGCCGGAGCATAGCAACGATTTTCAGGAACTCGAGCGGCGGTTCTTTGGGCGGGGCGACCGGGGTTCCTGGCAGCGCGTTGAGGAAATTGATCGGCACGGTATCGACATCGAGGGATCGCAGCTCCAGACACAGCTCCTTGCGCTGCTCCCATGATTCGCCCAGCCCGACGATCCCGCCGCAGCAGACGCGCATGCCAGAGGCTTTTGCCAGCTTGACCGTGGCGATTCTCTGGTCATAGGTGTGCGTGGTGACGACGCGGGGAAAAAACGACCTGCTGGTTTCAAGATTGTGGTTGTAGCAAACGATGCCGGCGCGTCTGAGCGCTTCGAAATCCTCTTTTGCAATGATGCCGAGCGAAGCGTGTTTTTCGCAGGCAACGGGCGCAAGCGCGTCGGCGATATGCCTGATCGCCTCGCGGTCGAGGCGCCGGCCGCTTGCCACGACGCAGAACGGCACGCCGTTTTTCTGCGCGCGCATCGCCTCTGTTCTGATCTCCTGCGCGGTCGCAAGCGGCGTGACCGGTATCCCGGTGGCGTGGCGCGCCGACTGCGCGCAGAAGGCGCAGTCTTCGCCGCAGCCGCCTGATTTGACGTTCATGAGCGTGCAGGGGTCCACGGTATTGTTAAAGAAGGCGCGTCGCACGCCGTCGGCCGCGGCAAACAGATGCACCAGCTCCTCCACGGGCCATGCGATAATCGTATCGAGGTCCGCGGGGGAGATTGCATACCGCACGGATCTGCGGTGCAGCTCTTCAGCCTGGGTAAAAAAGCTCATGAGGGCGCCCGTTCAACAAAACGTTCAATGGTGTGCCTTACCGGTCCGTCCTGTGCGTGGAAAAATGCATGCGGCCCCTCAAACAACGCAAAGGTTCCATTGATTCTTTCGGACAGGAAGCAGCCGGCCCTGACCGGAACGATCGCATCCTCGCTGCCGTGAAGAACGAGAGTCGGACAAGGGAGCCTGTCTAAAGGGAAAAGAGCGGCCTGTTCGAGAAAATGGAGACCGGCGATCAAATTCCCGTACGGTAAAGGCGCGGCTTGTACCGGCGTCGTTACCCGGGGAAGGCCGCATTTCGCACGAAAAGCGTTTACGGTATTGTCCGGCGCGTGCCGCACTCCTTCCCGCATTGCGCGCACGACCGAAGGCTTATGGCCGAAAGGAAAATCTTTTGTGCGGCAGAACGACGGAGTGGCGGAGATCAGAACGCATGCGGCCGGATGAGTCGCGCGTGCAAGTGTATAGGCGAGCATGGCTCCGGTGGACCAGCCGGCAATACCGCACCTTCCCAACGGAAATGGCAATCCGCACCGTTCAATGAGCGCTTCCTTCCAATCGATGCGCAATACGTTGTTATCGAGCAGCCTCGGTATGACGGAGCAGCTGTTGATCAGGATGGCGCTTGAAGGAAAGATCGGGGCAAGCACGGCAGCATCAACTGCCCAGCCGCCCAGCACAACCCACCGTTCAACCATAATGGGATTTCCAGTCTGAGAGAACCGTCATGACCTGTTTTTCATGCTCAGGAGAAAACGCGCTGCTGAGCGAACACCTGACACGGGCAGTTCCTTTGGGAACGGCGGGCGGCCTTATGGCGGGTGCAATGATGCCGTGTTCCTTCAGAAAGCCCGAGAGTTCCGTGGCGCGCGCGGTGTCGCCGATCACGAGGGGAACGATCTGCGTGCCGGACTCCAGGGTGTTGAATCCTCGGTCACGGAGCGTGCATCGAAAATTCCTCGCCGCATGCTGAAGTCCGGCACCGAGCCGGGGATGCGTGCGCAGATACCGCACCGCGGCAAGGTTCCAGGCAATGGCCGCGTGCGGCAGGCCGGTTGAATAGACAAGGCTGCGCGCGTGGTTCACCAGGTAGTCGCGCAGAAGTGCGCTGCCGGCAAAAAAGCCGCCCTGTCCGGCGATCGCCTTGCTGAGCGTTCCCATGCGTATAGCAACAGACCGGGCGCATCCGAGCGCTTCGACCAGACCGCTTCCATTGCCGCCGAACAGGCCGGTCGCATGCGCTTCGTCCGCCATGACCAGGGCGCCGTGCGCTGCCGCGAGTTCGCAGATATCGGGCAGCGGCGCGCAGTCGCCGTCCATGCTGAACACGGTATCGGTCACAATGATCTTTTCAACCGCGTCCGAGGAGGCGAGCCGAGCGCGCAGGTCCGCCATATCGCAGTGGCGATACCGCTCCATCCTGGCGCCGGAAAGCCTGACGCCGTCGATGATCGAGGCGTGATTATGGCGGTCGCAGAAGACCGCGGTGTCGCGCGTGCAGAGCGCCTGCAGGATGCCGAGATTGGCCGCGTATCCCGAGGCGAACAGCAGCGCCGATTCGGTCCCTTTCCATGAGGCAAGCTCCGCTTCGAGCTCCCGCGCAAGCGGGGAGGTCTCGCTTATGAGACGGGAAGCAAGATTGCCCGACAGCACCGTGCCGGCAAGATCCAGCGCATTGCGCGTGACCTCGCTGTTTGCATGCAGGCAGAGATAGCTGTTGGTCGAAAGGTTGATAACGGCCGCGTCCGGGAGAGGGCGGGCCCGAGGAAGCGACCTGAAAAGGCCGTCCCGCCGCCGGCGCTCAAGCTCCCGTTCCAATCGCTCAAGAAGCGGTGCGGGCACGAATGGCCTCCTCAAGCGCAGCGCGGAACCGGGAAAACAGTTCTGATACTTCCCCGGGCGTGATGATGAATGCCGGGAAGAAATAGAGGACATCGCCAAGGGGCCGGATGAGAAGACCGTGATCGAATGCCCTGCGCGCCACGGTGAACGCAAACCGTTGCGAAGGGGGAAACGGCTCCTTTGTCGTGCGATTGTGAACGAATTCCACGGCTCCGATCATGCCGATAGAGCGCACGTCTCCCACGACGTCATACTCCCGCAGCGCGGCAAGTTCCGTTGAAAGATTTCGTATGACCGGCGCCAGCGACGCGGGAATATCGTGACGTGAAATGAGGTCCATGGTGGCGCATGCCGCTGCCGCGGCAAGCGGATTGCCGGTAAACGAGTGCCCGTGGTGGAGCGTCCGGCCTGACATAAAATCGCCCTTGAACTCTTCGAAAATATGCTCCTGTACCGCGGTAACGCCCATTGGAATAAAACCGCCGGTGAGCCCCTTTGCAAGGCACATGATGTCCGGAGCTTCGGCCGCATGCTCGCAGGCAAACAGGGTACCGGTCCTTCCGAACCCGGTCGCCACCTCGTCGGCTATTGTGAGGACGGTGTGCCGCCGGCAGAGTTCGAAGATCCGTTTCAGTACCTTTGCCGGATATATGCGCATTCCGGCCGCGCCCTGCACCATGGGTTCGAAAACGCATGCCGCGATGTTTCCGTGCCGGTCGCGCAACAGTGCTTCAAGCCCGTCCATGCATTCCGCGCCGCACATGGCAGGATCTTTGCCCGCCGGGCAGCGGTAGCAGTAAGGAGAACGCACCGTATGCTGTTTCTTGAAACGCTCGTGGAAAATCGCGTGATACGACGGGATGCCGGACACGGACATGGCGCCAAGGGTGTCCCCATGATAGGCGCCGCCCAGGCCGACAAACTCGCATGCGCCGCTTTTCCGGAGCGCATGGTACTGAAGCGCGATTTTTAAAGCGACCTCTACCGCAGTAGAGCCGTCATCGGAAAAAAAGACGCGCGTAAGAGGCGCGGGAAGGAGCTTCGCCAAACGATGCGATAAGCGCAAGGCCGGGGTGCTGATATATCCCGCCATGAGGATATGTTCAATGTTGTCAAGCTGCTCCCGGAGAGCCGCGACAATGGCCGGATGACGGTGGCCGAAGCTGCTGACCCACCACGAACCGACCGCGTCGATCAGGGTGTGTCCCTGGTCGTCGCGGACATAGATCCCTTGACCGCTGGTGATGATGCGGGGAGGGAAATCAACCGTATCCTGATAGGCCGTGAACGGCATCCAGATATGGTCAAAGTCGCTTGAAGAGCGCATCGCAGTACTCCCGTATCTTTTCATTGATTCCCTCATCAACCCCGATTTCAAGCAACAGTGCATTGTGCAGACGGTCGCTCAGCATTCTGCGAGTATCGTGGTAAATGTAGTCTTCCGGGACCTGGTCCGGGTGCGCGGCATTGATCACGAGACCGACCGGTTCAATACCGCTCCTCGCAAGCGCCTCAAATGTCAGCAGGGTGTGATTGATGGTGCCGATGCGTGGAGAGGTTACCACAATAACCGGCAGGCAGAGATAGAGCATCAGATCGATCATGGAGGTCGTCTCTGACAGCGGAGTGAGGACCCCCCCGGTGCCCTCGACAATCGTTATAGATTTTTTGCCGGAAATGCGGCGGAACTTTTCCCGTATGTAATCGAGCGATATTGACGCGCCGGCAAGGGACGCAGCCAGGTGGGGCGAGCAGGCATGCTCAAACCGGTACGGTACATGGTCCTCAATACCGGCGTTCCTGACCGCGGCGCCCTGCGTCACAAACTCAAAATCAGGCGCACGCAGGTTTCCTGATTCGTCCCTGGCACATCCGGTCTGCACCGGTTTCATGCAGGTCACGGTGTGCCGGACTGAAAAACCCTCCATCAGCAGTCTCGACACATACGTTTTCCCGATGCCGGTGTCAGTACCGGTCACGAAGATGCCACGACCGTTGCCGATTTTCATGGTTGGATTTCCTTGCGGCAGACGCCGATAAGTGTCTTGTAGGAGAGCGGGACGCCGGCGCTGGTGCGGTAGCGCGATTCGTACATCCTGCAGAAATCGCCGAGTTCGCTGCGGTTAAGCTTCTTTCCCGCGGTCGCGGTCCCTCCCAGGTCGCTGAGGTTTTTAAGGAGCGTGAGCGCGTCGGGAAAAAACATGGTGGTGCTGAAGATCGTTTGTTCGAGAAGCGTGCAGTGCGCACGGGAGAATAGCTCTTGCACCTTTTCAGGGTCCGGGCACATGACGGGCACGTCCATACCAAAGGCGCTGCGAAGGGTAAAGAGCTCCTTGAAAGATCCGTCCACAAAAATGGAAAACACGCAGTACCCATGGTTGCCGAGAACCTCCAGCGTTTTGATGATTGCGCGGCCGGGATTCTCGCACCACTGGAAGACCGAAGCCGCGACCACGCCTTTCAAGGCTTCGGGCTTGAACGGGGGCCGGGCAATATCCGCCTGCACCGTCATCCGGTCGTTGTTCTTATGCGCGCGGATAAAGGTGAGGACCTCAAATGAAAGATCGGTTTCCACAATCGCGGGCTGCCGCACACCGTGTTCCTTGATCAGGTCGGAGAGCACGCCCACCCCGCAGCCGAGGTCGGCCCACGGTCCGCCGGATACCCGGAAAAGCCTGACGATAGCCGGTACGAGCCGGCGCAGGAGCGCGATTTGCAGGCTCGCGTTCCCCGCATAGGCAGACGCCCTTCTGCCGAACGCGCGGCCCACCCGGTGGGCCTCCGGTACCAGGACCCGTGCGCTGTTCTGCGATGTTTCGTGTAATAGAGTTCCCATTGATCCGGATCATCAGGAAAAACAAGGCCCGCGATGGTATACACCTGCCGGTAAAATACTTCGTTCCTGAAAAGATCGCACCATGGTAACGCATGCGGCTGCCTCATGGGACTTGTCTGAAAAATTGACAAAATAGTTGTTGTGCGATAAAAAAATTGGCTATTATATTGATTATTGGCAATCTTCAGGAACGCGCATTTGTCATTAACAAGGAGGTTCGAGGCGGGATGTGAACCCCGGCCTCGAGATACGACAAGCAACAGATACAACAGAACGCTCATTCCGCAATGCGCCGTATGCATGGGGAGAAAGCATACATCACAAAAACGGAATGCAGGAATACAGGGATCGACAGAGGGGTAACGCCCGCGGCACGTCTGCCAATTCCCGAGAAGAAGTGCGTATGGTCACATGATGCGGTTTTTTGGAACAGCGGCCTTCCGCTGTTCCTTTAAATCTCGTCGTGATATCCGCACGGAAAGGGGGTGATCGCCATGACGGGCTTTTCCTAGAAAAGAAGAGGGGTATAGGCCGATAACCTTGAGAGCAAACGGCCCATACGCCCTCGACCGGTTGCGTGAACAACCAGGTTAATAATACTAAAATGTTAAATGAAATGGAAGAGTTAAAAGATAGTAACCAGATAAGGCCGTAAAAGCCGAAAGCCGTCTTTTTACGGGATCTTTCACACAAACCAAAAGGATTTGAACATGTTATCTTTCCGAAATATATTAATGCTTTGTGTCATCTCTATTATCCCGGTGACGGGTAAGGAGCAAGTTTTATCGACGACGGATTTTTCTTTTCCAAATACGAGGCCAGGTGAAGTCTTTAAAGTTGAAAAAGTCATTGATGATGAGTCAGGCGATATTAAAGCCAAATGCAACGGCAAGGAAGTCTCGATGCAGGAAATTGAAAAGATGCGAACGGAGGAGGAAAATGCCCTCAATAAGAAGCATGGCGCTGTAAAAGGAAAGTTGCGAGAGGAACTGGAAAAAATGAAAGATGAAAGCCAAGTAGAAGTATCTATTTCATTAAGGCCTCCCCGTTACGAATACCTCGACAAAACAAGATATCCAATTGAAACCTGGTTAAACCACGGAAAGACTTTCGTGGAAAAGAAACCCGGGCGGTCGATACATCAGGTTTTGGAAAATTTCGGTATCAAAATAGAGAAACTGGATTCCAAAGGATCCGAAAGCGAATGGGGCATCGAGTGCCGCATCACAAAAAAGGATCTGCTCAAACTCTCTTTGCTGCCAGAGGTCGGATCAATAAGCAAATACGAAAAGCCGATGCCATGCGTGACGTTCCCCGCTCCATTGGCATCGTTGGCGACTTCCGCGCATAATCCTTCCCCTTATTGGAATAGTAATTGGGGTCAGGGAGTGAGAGCGGCAACATTTGAGTGGGGTATTTGGGAAGGGAAATGGGAGAGTGTTCTCAATGATCATGTTTATCATTTCAGTGCGCGGGGCAACTTGGATCCCGATAAAGTTCAAACGACTAGTACTGCAAGTGATGGTCATACGCAGACGGTTTTTTCTAATTTGTGGTATGCTGCACCGAAGGCAGAGTTCCATCATCAGATAGGCACTATATACGGTAACTCATATTCAGACGCTATTGCCAGTTATATGCTTAACAATTCTCTACAAAGCGTTAGTATAAGTTATGCAAGGCCATCATCTTCACCTAATGATCCTGAAATGTTGCTTATGGATGATTTCGCTTATGTTTTAGCTCCGGTTTTCTGTAATCCCGCTAACAACCAAGGAGCAACTGGTACAGTTGACTGGTGTTGTTATAATGCTATAAGTGTTGGCTCTTCCCAACATGAAAATCTAAATCATTATGTATGGGCAACTCATTCAAATTGCATTAATCCGCCTGCAGAATACGGATCATTAAAGGATAGGGAAATGCCTTATATATTAGCCCCTGGCAAGTGGCCTTATGCGGTTGAATTAGCTGATGCGCCTTATGTAGATCCGTATGATCCCACAGTGCCTCTTGGCTTCGCCTTTGAATCAGCTCTGAAGAGGCCATGGTCAATAAACTGCCAGGGTACTAGTTTCGCCGCACCGACCGCGAATGGTTTTGCTGTTCGAATTATAAGCGACAATCCTTCAGTTTTTAGCTATTGGCCCGAAAAAGTACGAGCTGTAATGATCCTGACCGCACAGAATTGTGACGGCGGTGAATGGAATTGCGCTATTGATGGAAAAGACGGAGCAGGAACATTGTGCGGCCTGGATGCCGAATTTTTCGCGATGAATCATACTTCTGTTTGGCCAGGAGATGCCGCCGTGCAGAATGGTCTGTGCGGTGATTCTTGGCATGAATTTATGACCGGTACAAAAAGCTTCCTTATTAAAATTCCCAGAAACCGTCCAATAGGCAAACATCTAAGGGTTGTATTGACATGGGACAGCAAGCCATATTTGCCTGCCGTTAAAAATTATCTAAGCGACCTAGATTTGAGAGTTACGAGAGGTTTGAGTACGCTTGGTTACAGTTCAAGCTGGAATGGTAATGTAGAAGTGGTAGATATCCCGAGGAATTCATTAATATCAGGTGAAACGATAACAGCAGAAGCAAGTCCTTTCAGATTCAGGTTCGATTCGAGCGAGCAAAGCAGGTTTTTTTATTATTCCATAGGATGGACCTGGGTAAAGGATCATGCGCAGTAAACAGCAATACGAGGATGGTTGCAGAAAATGCAACCATCTGTTTTGCCTTAAAAAAAAATAAGGTGGCTGCAAATGGGAATACGGTGGATTTTTGTGATGGCAGCTTTGCTTCTCAATGCAATGGAAATTTTTTCATTGGTCAGATGTTATTCAAAAGTCATACCTGACATTCCAGTCGAAATGGATAGTGTTGTTATAGAGACCTCGATATATTTGATCTATGGGAAAATGGTAAGCTCTGAATTTGCTGTCTCGCAAAATGATATTAATGTATGCATATTTGCCACTGACTCGGCCGTTGCTTCCGGGTACTCAAAAGAAATTCGGCGCTTTTCCGCAGGAAGTCAGGATGTTGGAACATATAGAATAATAACTATCAGCAAATATATTCGATCGAGGCGACAACCTGTCGATACAATAATTGAAGCTACAGATACTGCTTTTTTCAAGGTTTTTCCTGACAGCTTAACCCCACCCCGAATTTCAAATTATAAAACTTATGATTATTATGCTTTTGTAGGAGAAACCACTCCCAAGCGTTCTTATTATTATTGGAACGGTGACACGCTTTCAATAGGAATGGCTTTTTTTGATCCGGCAACCAATAGGCGATTTGTCCCCCGCGTAGGGTTAAGATCGGATACGATCATTCTTGATCTGATAGATACAAGCTATAATGTGGTACCGGCATTCAATGGGTATATAACAGTCACCTCTCTCTCGCCTCTTCAATCAGGAACGTATACTACGCGGTTAAGAACAGAAAGCTGGGGCGCCTATGTCAAAACATCTGACACAAATTTTTACACCCTTACCACAAATGTTGAAACGAAAGGAATCGGGTTAGGATTTAAAAAATCCGGCCAACCGGAATTCATCCTTTGTCCGCAGGATACGCTTTATATGGAATTTGTAATCGCTTCGCCGTTTCTCAATACAATCAATATACTGGGTTTCCAGCCAAACCCCTATTTTAAAACAACAGGCACCGGCCGTATATTCATCCATAATATTTTCCATAATGACACGCTCATGGAAAACTGGGAGTCGTTCAATAGGAATGATTGGCACACCGTTACCATGCAGCAGAATGACTCGATCAACTTCGACACGATGAGCAACACTACAAACGGCGACCATTGGATCAGGATGACCTATTCCAATGACGACGGGAATCCTGTTAAGGGTTATGTTTATAAATCATTGACGCCGGTATGGATATCTTCCGATGAAAACCCAAGCGTAAGCATCATAGGCGCGGTAAAGGAGCCGGACAGCGTTATTGCCGGTACTTTACGTGAGCGGAAGCTGGTGAAACACGGTAGTTACGGCCTAAAGGTTGTGCATACCAGGTCGAATATTCTGTTTATTCTGGAACCTTCTTTTCCTGCCAATCAGAAAGAAACCGTATTGCTGACAATAACCGATGTGCAGGGGAAAATAGTCAGGACGTTGGGTACAACCGGTTTCAGTTGTGGAAGAGGCAGGATTGTTTTTATCTGGGACAGGCGAGGTAGCAGGGGCAATCCGGTCCCCAGGGGAATCTACATTGTCCGGTTGAACACCGACCGAAGCGTTTCAAACAGAATAACCATTATGTGGTGAATATAAATATGGTTAGTAAAGTGAAGTTGAAGCGATGTATAAACAGATCAACAACAATTTTTCCGCTACTATTACTTCTGTTTTTTAACCACTCCTCTGCCCAGTGGGTCCCTGCGAGCAGCCCGGATTCCGTTGTAAGCAATCTTCATGTAACAAAGGATGGAACTTTTTTTGTCGGCACGAATGCAGGGCTTTTCAAATCACAAGACAGCGGAACTACGTGGACCTCGGCACATACAGGGCTTCCAGGTTTGGGGATTTCTGTTGTTATTGGGAAGGGGAACACTCTTTATGCAGGCACGGGCAGCGGCGTATTCCGGTCGGAAAACAATGGCGATTCATGGATTGCGGCCAATGGCGGCATGGAAGAGGGGGTAATTTTTTCGCTTATTTCGGTAGACGATACGCTTTGGGCAGGAACTGCCGGTGTATTCCGTTCAACGGATAATGGCACGTCCTGGACAGATGTAAGCGAGGGATTAGCTCCTCGAATTCCAAACAGCTACCTTGCGGTAAGCGCGCTCGCGTATAAGGATGGAGTAGTGTATGCCGGGCAGGGGGATGTCGACTATGGCGGAGGACTGTTCCGGTTTGTGGAAAGCGGCGGTTCATGGGAATTGATACGAAACGGCTTGACCGAAGACCCGAGTGTTACGTCTATACTTGTAAATGGAAATACCATCCTCGTGGGTTTGGTTTTTGAAGGCATTGTTATCTCTTCTGACAATGGCGTTTCCTGGAAAAAAATCACGGGCTACCCAACAACCGCGTCAAGTATTAACGCATTTGCCGCTGCAGGCGATTATATTTTCGCAGCCACCTGGGGAGGGGGCGTTCTTTTCAGCAGAGACAATGGCCTTACCTGGACTATTGCCAGTAATGGATTGCCAAACGATGGTTTGTATAAGGAGGTTACCTCCATCGTTGTCCTCGGCAACTCGGTATTCGCTGCAACACGTAGCCACGGCCTCTGGCGCCGTCCGATTTCCGAGTTTTTGCCTGTGCAACGCGCACAACAGAATAAACAGCCTTCATACGCGGACGTGCGCGTGCAGTATCCTGCGCATGGTTCGCAGGCTATTTCCCTTACCTACAACCTGCCTTCCCGCCAATCCGTCCAATTGAGCATGCATACGCTTTCGGGCAAACGGATCGCCTGTCTGGAACATGGGATTAAATCGGCAGGGCGGCATACGGTGACATTTGAGCGTTCATTATTGCCTGCAGGGGTATGCCTGTATCTGTTCAGGGCGGGGGAGTATGCAAAGACAGGTTGTATGGCAATAGCGAATTAAGGGGATGGTTGTCGTTCGTTGGCCGCGACATGCCGGATGTAAAGTCAGGATCACGGCGGCGCCGGCCAACAGGCTTGCCCGTGCTCCTTGCTGCCGGAGCAGCCGGGACGTTATACTACATATTATTTTATTTCATAGGAACAACCATGCGTGCGATCTTGGGAAGCATCGTTTTTTTTGCGCTTGCCTGTTCTATGGCAGCGCCCGACGCGCATGCCGGAACCCTGTCTCTCTCCCACGCCGAAACGCTTCTTCTGACGCAGCGCTATGAGGCCGCAACAACAGCAGTTAGAGATTATTTGGAAAGCCATCCCGGCGATATCAAGGCCCTCTATCTTCTGGTGGCGATCGAGCAGACCGAGATTCTCGATTACGAGTCCTACACCATACGAAATGCCCGGTTCATGAAATTGTGCGACAGCGTGAATACGCTGCTCAAACAACGGCTGCCGCTACTGCACGGGAATGATTCGATCCGCTGTCTGTTTTATATCGCGAACATTCACGGTGGTAAAGGAGTGCTTCTTGCTAAGACCGGCAACTGGCTTGGGGGATTGAAAGACGCGCTGGCGTCCGTATCAATGCTCAAGGAGGTAGTACGGCTGGATTCGACCATGCATGCGGCCCAACTCGGCGTCGGCATATTTCACTACTATCTGAGCAAAAGCTTCAAATGGCTTCCGTTCGTTGATGAGAACAGTGAAAAGGAGGGGATCAAGGCGATTACGAAGGCGACCCGTGCTCCGTATCCGTTCAATTTCGCCGCGAAAAATTCCCTGTGCTGGATCCTGATAGAACAGAAAAAACTGGCCCGGGCCGACTCGATTTCAAAAACGGTCATCAGGGAAGTGCCCGATAACACCATTTTCCTCAGACTCCGTTCCTGTATTACCTTGTGGAGCGGAAGACATGAAGAGGCGGTTCTTTGCGGAGAAAAGCTTGCAAAGCTTTCCATGAAGCGGAAGCCGGTAAACTGGTCGGACCTCGTGCTCGCCTACAGTGTCATCGCGCAAGGCAATGACCGCCTTGGCAGAAAAGAGCAGGCGAAAAAAGCCGTTTCCTTTATTTGCGGAGCAGGAATTCCCAGGGAATATGCGTCTATTCCGCCGGTCAAAAAAAATCTCAAGCATATCAATACCCTCAAAAAAAAATACGGGCCAAAGGATTAGCGGCCGTTCCGCTCAGGCGCTCTGAGGCGCCATCATGCTATAACATCCGTCGCCTTCTCTCCGCGCATTGAATTTCCTGTTTTTTCGGTCAGAACGACAAGTCGAATAGTAATTTACAGCATAGTGAACAAGAGACGAAACACGGAAAAAAAGGACCCTGCCGGCGGAGGTGTGCGCAGGGGGCCGAAAAAGCAACTTGGACAGCATTTCCTAACCTCGCCCGCCTATGCACGAAAAATCGCCCGTGCGATCCCTGCGGCTGCTCATGAACGGGTATTGGAGATCGGTCCGGGACGCGGCGCCCTGACCATGGCATTGAAAGAACGTTTTCAGGACCTTCATTGCGTTGAAATTGATGACGAGGTGCTTGCCGTGCTGGCCGGGAAGCTGGGACCCGGCGCCGGTGTCATTCACCACCATGACGTCCTCTCGTTCGATTACGCTCATGCGGGATTCCCCCTGCATGTGACCGGCAACCTTCCTTATGCTATCGGCGCGCTGATTGTGAAAAAGACGCTGCTGTATGGAACCGCGATCCTTTCCATGACCGTCATGCTTCAGCGGGAGGTCGCCCGCCGGATAGTCGCCCGGCCGCACTCCAAAGAAAACGGATTTCTGTCACTGTTCTGCCAGTTTTTCGGAGAGCCGGAGATCCTGTTTCACGTTCCGCCCGGCGCTTTTTTCCCGCGGCCAAACGTACATTCGTCGGTCATCCGCATGACGATCGATCCCGCGAAGTGCGGAAGGCTTGATCAGGGCCAATGGAACGATTTCTTTGCCTTTGTCAGCAGGGGATTTTCGCAGCGGCGGAAAAAACTGGCCAACGTTTTGGGCCGGGATGCGAACAGCAAATCCCGCGCGGAATCGATTCTCTCCGGCCTTGGTTGCACAGCGGCAGTGAGGCCCGAAGACCTCGGGATAAACGAATGGCTCGCGTTATTCCGGGAATGGTACCGATGTCCCTCTCCATAAGGGCCTCGTTTTTGCTGTTCATTGTTGCGGCAGCAGTTGTGGCGCAGAGTAATCGGTGGCCGTCATACTTTGATGGGCCGCAGAAAAATGATGGGGCGGGGGATTCTGCAAAACTGGCGATTTCAGGCAACGCCAAAGTGTTTGAAAGCTATGAACGGACCCAGACGATGCTCACCTGGCAGCCGTCACTTGCTTCCGCCCGTTTGCGGCAGCAGGGCGTTTTCGAGACCACTCATGACCGGACCTTTAACGCGACAAACCAGTTCTATGATTTTTCAGGTCTGCTCGTCAAAGACAGCGTTCTTCCTTATAGCGGCAATCTGGGTATTGAGTGGAAACCGGTTTCCTACATCAATCTCAGGCAGTCAGGCAGCGGATTCCAGACTACCGGAGATTGCGGACCTGTCGCTGAATGGAACATTCTCGATGTTCCGCTGCATCTGAAGGGCGGCGTTTCAGGAAGCAGCTGGAGTGACAGCCTGCCGCCGTCGATCATGGACAGCAGAATGGAGGACGTGCAAAGCGATATCGGGTATTACGGGGCCTGCGCCGTGGGCGACAACGCCGCCCGGTTTCTTGACCAGCCGTTGTATGTGAATGGCGAGGCATTCGTGCGGTCGATAAGCCAGGCCGGATTGGCGGTTATTACCGGGTCAGCGCTGTTCGCCCATGATGCCGGCAGCGGCGATTCGCTGTATGGGTATTACGGCGATTCGCTTTCAAACGGGAAAGAGAACTATTGGGGAACCACCGGCGGACGGCAGCAATATATCAATACCCCGTGGCGGATCGCGAGATCGTTTTTAGCGGCTGGCGGGATGAAAGCAAAAGAGCGCGCCGGATTTCAGCCGGGTATCCATTTCTCACTATCGGAAAATTCCGTCAGGTATCCGAATATACAGTCGGTATTAAGCGATGTCAGGCAGCGCATCCGGTCCCTCAACTTCCAGCTGAGGACAAAAGAGGCCCTCCCCGTACTTTACAGCGGCGGCATAACCTTTTCCTGGGGGAACGAGGAGTGGCTGTTCGGCAATGATCTTTCTTTGCTTGCCTCGGCACGCACCAGGACGTCGCGTCAAGTCGACAGCCTGCGGGTCAAGCTGAATGATCACGATAAATACAAGGCGGTTATGGATAACCATCTGGGCATTACCCTGCCCAAAGGCATCCTGTTGAAATACACGCTTTCGGCGTTCCGCGATTCGCGCACCTACACCTTCAGTTACATTGAAGACACCGAGCGTGTGCGGAACAGTGACGATAACGACCGCATCACCTTCAACCATCATGCCGGCATAGCGGTCACGTCGTTTCATGGCCTGGATGCGGAGCTGTATGGGGAATACTCGTTGTATACGCTCAATTACATTCAGAAGGAGCGAAGCGGCGATAATTATTCCGAAGACGGATACCGGGTCGGCCTGAATTGTGTGTATCGGCCGTCGGAACGGTTTTCCATCGATGAACGGATAACAGCGGATGCTGAGATTACTGATTATCTTTATAAACAGGCGCATCGCGAGCCGTTTGATCCGCCGCCATACCTGCGGCGGCTTACTTCGATTCTCACCTCGGTCTGGCAGGTAAGCGACGGATGGGAACTTCGAGGGCGGTGGCTTGAAAACGCATACGACAAAGGAAGGTGGTACGGGCGGGAGTACCGGAACAACGATTCTTTGCGAGAAAAGAACGATTACTACGCCGTTGAGACCAAAACCATTGATTACACCGTGGAGTTGAGTTGCGCCATGGTGAGGAAGGCTTACAGGGTGGAGGGCGGCGGCCTGGTACGCGATATTTTTGAACAGCGGTTCAACGGCGCGGATTATGAGGTCAATGATCTGGGAATCGGTTATATTATCGAGCCTTTTGTGACATTTCACCTCGCCGTTGGGCGTTTCCTTCTGAGGGGACGGATAACCCGTATGATAAACACCGAAGCCTCAGACCGATGGGAAGCAAGGAAAAATTGGGATATCCAGATAGTAGGTTCAGCAACGTGGTAGTGCAATGCAAAAAAATTTTCAAACAAGATTAGTCGTCCGCCTCTTCACGGTTACTGTCACGTGTCTTTTTTCATGCGGCATTTTCACGCCGCGGGACTCAGAAACGCCTGATGTTTCCGGGAGGGTTGATCCGCTTAATTTTGCGGCAATCATGGGCGGCACCGGCGAGGAATTCTCGAAGCTGCGCTATGAGGATCTTTTCAATGATGCGGTTGTGTATGAAGACATCAACTCGGGTCTGTACGCGAAGACGCAGCTTATCCAGCGGCTGCAGCAGATCCGGGTTCAATATCCCGAGATCCGGGTGCAGTGGGAGCCCGGCGATCAGTCACGGCGCAATGACACGATTATTCTCAGCGACCTGAAATACAGGGTATTTCAGAATGGAAACGTTTCCGGAACGCCGGACGATTCCGGGAGCTCCATTTTCACGGTGGTCAAGGACTGGGAGTGGTATATTATTCAATGGCGCGATGTTCCTGGTAAGCAGGAAAAATCGTTTTTTTCACCGTAGGATGTTCTCGATGGCAGGCGTATGAAACCGGTACTACCAGGCATACGGCGGATCGGCAGGAAAAACGGAATTGGAAGCCGCCGTCACGCCTATGCGATTTCCGTGATACTGGCGTGTTGCGCGTGCCTGTGCAGGAACCCTTTTTTCCCGCCCATCGGCACCCCGGACAAACTGCCTCCATTGCGGTCCACGCCATCTGGCGTGTTTACCCAGCTCATTCAGGCGTACGAGCTGCAGCGTATCGATCTGTTTGAAGACCTGCTGCCAATCGACAAAACCTTCCGTTTTTATGTCTCACCCCGTTTCGAGGATACGTACAAGACCCGTCCGTACGGATCAATCGAGCCTGAACCGAGGGATACGCTGCTTCAGTATACCACCGAATCTTCTACCTATTATTATTGGGGACAGGACCAGGAGATCCAGAGCCACAAGCACCTGTTTACCCGCGCCGAGTCGATCACGTTCAAGGTAAAACCGAGCGTCAGCCCGGGAAAATTCCGGTACATTATCAACGATGACGGCGATACGACCAATGTCGAAGTGCTCATGGAAAACGGCGAGATCCTGATACGGGTCAATATCAGCGGCGTGACCGATGAGTACCCGATATGGATCGAAAAGCAGGTGTTCCTGCTCGAACGCGACGCGGAGAACCTCTGGGTGATCCGCAAATGGTATGATTTCGGTTCCCAGCCGTAAGCAGTCTTCTATCGGCCGGATTATTCCCGGGGAACGTTTGATCCATCATCCTGATCCGTCTGAGAATCCGATCCTTGATTCTTTTCTTCCTGCACCTGAGCGTTTTTCTCGGATCCGTTTTTCAATTGCGTGATGATCGCGATGATGCCGTCCACGATGCCTTTTGTCCGTCCGGGAAAGGCGTTCTTGGTCGACTGGAGAAGCACATAGTCCTCCTCCTCGAACGTGCCGAGCACGAACGAGCAGATCAGATAGGTCACGGCTCCGGCAAGGAGCGAAATGATGAATCCGGGGACCTCGTGGTTCTGCAGGATCACGAGCTCCATCACGATCCCCATGATGATGGTGGAGAAGGCAATCTTGAACACCGAAATGAAGGGGTAGTGGAGGCGCATGGTCCGGCAGGTATACACGAGCCCGCCGACCGACGCCAGGATCGTGGTAATGCCGTAACAGATCGCCGCGCCCGTGGCGCCGTGCGTCCTTATGAGGAAAAGGTCGAGCACGATGTTCACCACCGCGAGACCGGCGCCGTATTTGTAAATGAACGCCTGTTTTTCGAACCCGTACAGGATGGCCGAGGCCGGATTGGAGAGGCTTGAAAAAATCGAGGCGATAAAAAGTATCTGCAGCGGCCGCTGGGCGCCGATATAGTCGTGGCCGTACAGGTAGTGGATGATCTGGTAGGCCAGGATCATGCCGGCCGTTCCCAGGGGAAACGCGATAAAGGCAAGGTAACGGGTCGCGAGGTAGAAAAGCCGCCTCATTTTTTCCCGGTCGCCGGAACCGAAGTAGGAGGACATGGCCGGAAACAGGACGCGCCAGAACGTTGCCGGCAGCACCGAGGTGAAGCGCTGGACCAGGTTATACCCGAGGTTGTAGAAACCGATCTGTGCTGCATTGCAGAAGCGTCCCAAAAAGAAATTCTCGCTCTTGTCCCATACGATCTTGTCGCAGACGAGTATGGCGATAATGCTGCGGTTGTAGTTCAGAATGCGTCTGCGGATTTCGGCCGCAAGCTTTCGGGGAGGGCCGGTGAAGATTCCCTCTTTCCTGAGCACGATCATATAGAACAGCGCATTAAAAAAGGAGAACACGAGCATGACGACAAGCAGACCCGGGATGCCCTTGCCCATGAGCAATACCGCGATTTTACATGCGAGCGAAAGCGGTGTCAGGATCAGGTTGGCCCAGGCAAAGTACTCGAATTTCTGGATTCCCTCGATGGTCGCGGAAAAGATGGCGGTGAGCACGCCCGGGATCAGTCCCAGCGCGGCGAGGAAAAAGAAGAACGACTCCTGCGGCGAAAAGAAAAAGTCGGCGATCGGCGTGCTGAAGAAAACCAGGAGCGCGGTACTCGCCACGGCTATGGCGATCTCGATTTTCATGACGTACAGGATGATGGGCCGCAGTGTCGCCGGCTCGTTTTTTCCGCTGAATTCGGCGATGAATTTGGTGACCGCGTGGATGAACCCCATTCCCATGGCCCAGGAGATGGTCCCGGTGAGCCAGAGCACCAGGTTGAAGATACCGTAGTTGGCAGGCCCGAGCTGGCGCGCAATCCAGATCGAAATGATCCATGAGGTCAGCATCAGGAAAAAGGTGTTGAACAGGGTCACCACCGTGTTCTTGATGAGCCGCGATCCGTGCCCGTTACGCATGTCCGGCCCTTTCACGCAGCGAACGATAGAAGCTCTCTGCTCGTGCGCAGATCGTTTCACGGTCACATCGCGAAGCGACGCGGCCGCGTGCCGCCTGTCCCAGCTTTTTGTCAAGGCCGGGTTCGTTAATGAGCCGGAGCATGGCGCCATGCAGCGCCGTGTCGGACCCGGGATCCACCAGGATACCGCACTGCCCGTCAACGACCATTTCCACAAATCCGCCGCACCGGGAAGCGACCACGGCGCACCCGCTCGCCATCGCCTCAAGACAGGCGTAGGGAAAGTTCTCCCACAGCGAAGGGAAAAACGCGACCGAGGAGCGCGCCAGATACGCGGCGACCTCATGCGACGCCACTCCCGGTATCCAGGTGGTGCGTTCCTCGATACCCAGGTCGGAGATCATGGCTCGTATGTAGTCGCCGTATTCAATGCCGTTTTTCATCCTGCCGTACGGCCTTCCCAAGAGGGTGAGCCGGGGAACGCCGGAACCGGGAGGGAGCCGCGCAAATGCGCGGAGAAGCGCGTCGATTCCCTTTCGGCGTTCGATGCGTCCGGTGTAGATCCAGCCATTGCCGGCGGTCTGGGAATACGATGCGGCCGCAATGGGATTGGGATAGACGGTTACCGCGGGAAGCCGCCACTTTTTTTGCATCAATCGCGCGAGCGAACCGCTCGGTGACGTAACGGCCGTAGCGTTGCGCGCGGAACGTTTCTCTAAACAATTCATCATGAACCGGTCGCTTGCCGGTTCCGCAAGACGGTCGTAGCGCGCGATAAGGGTCCACGGCGTATGGAGCCGTGCGACCGTAACCGCGCCGGACCCGTTGAGGTAGTAACCCTCGGCCCCGCACTCCGGATATTCGATAATGTCAAACCGAAGGCCGGATGATGCGAGATACGTGCTCACGCTTTTTGCCCAGGCCAGCCGGACAAGGCTTTGCGGAATGAGATGGTAGCAGCACAAGCGGACAGGGAAGAAAAAGCGGGAGGCCGGAAGCGTATAAGGCCCTGGCACGATCCGGTGCACGGTAACGCCGCTTTGCCGCCTCATCCCGTTTTCACGCGAAACCGACCGGCAGATGACATGCACGGTATGACCGCGGGCGGCCAGCCCTTCTGCCGCATGAGAGGTGTACGTGCCGATGCCGCCAAACGCCGTGTCCGGGGGATATTCGTTTGAGATAAACAGGATGTTCATTGCTGTTTAAGTCGCAGTGCTGATTCGTACAATGCAATCGATTCCGAGGCGATAGTTTCCGGCGCGTAGGAGGTCCGGATGTCCCGGCAGGCCTGATCCGCGCACGACTGCGCGAGTCCGGGTTCGTCGATGTACCGTTTGATGCATCGTGTCAGTGCGTCCAGGTCGCCGGGCGGAAAGAGCAGACCGTTTTTTTCATGGCGCACCAGTTCGGGTATGCCGCCGCTTGACGCCGCAATAAGGGGAAGCCGGGCGGCCATGGCCTCGAGAAGAACATAGGGTGCGTTTTCAAAGAGTGACGGGAACAGCAGCATGCTTGACCGGTAATAGAGCACGGTGAGCTGGCTCCGGGTGACCGGACCGAGGAACCAGACGCGGCCCCGCTCCTCGTCCGAAAGCGCGTTCTCGGCCTGCAACCGGTAGTTGGTCGCGCCGCTGATCTCGGCGTTTCCGGCAAAGGTGATGGTGATGCGCGGATCAAGCGCGAGAATGGCCCTGATGTTGTAGGTGATGAGCTCGATCCCTTTGCGCCGTTCGAGCCGGCCCGCGAACAGAAGGTCGATCCGGTCCGTGGGACGCGCGTATTTGTCCTTGATGGTGTCGAACAGCCGCAGGTCTATAGGATTCCTGATGGTCGCGATGGAATCCTCCGCAATACCATAATGCTTGCACATCATTTTTTTCAGCGCAGTGCTCGGACATCGGTACGCGGCGGCGTTCCTGATGGCGCGCTCTTCAAACCGGTACCACTGCCTTCTGGCGCCGGTGACCGGCGCGGTATTCAGTGCATCCACGGTTTCCGAGGGCAGATGAAAGTTGATCACCAGGGGCAGGGACTGCCGGTCCCCGAGAAAATAGGCAAGGCCGCCGTAGTCCGGAACTTCCACTATATCAAGGCCCTTCTTCTCCTGCAGCATGGCAACCAGACGGTACAGCGCTCGGCCGACCCCCTTTTCCCAGCGGTATGGTCCGGCAAGAGACAGACGTTCGAACAATCCTTCAAGCAATGGTGACGGACAGAACCCCACGTCATGGTAGGCGATCGCGGCATCGAGGTCGCCCGGCCGCCGCTTGTCCCTGCCGATCACGTGCACCGTGTGGTTCCGGGCCGCAAGGGCGTTCGCCATGGTATAAGTATACGAGGCAATGCCGCCGGTGCCGTCGGTCGCGGGATATTCGGAGTTGACAAGGGCAATACGCATACGCAGGTTCCTTACACCGTACCGTATGCACTGCGAAACCATGCAATTACAAATTTCCGGTTTCGCCGGCGTACGTAATAACTTGATTATACTTAAATAATATGAATTCGACAAGCACGGGATGCAGCGAAAAGATAAAAAGAAAAAAGCATTATTGGCGGGGGCGGTCGCGCGGGTGCCAAGTGTGTGACCTTTACGGAACACCTGTGTGCCCTGTGCTTCAGCGCAGGATTTTGTAATTGCATGCCCGGACGTTGTGAGTGAAGAAGCGTGAGTAAAAATGTCTGAATCGGAATGCACAGGATGAAAGGATATGCAGGATGAAATCAATATTAAAGATGACGTATAAATGTGACGGTTTTTCTTATCCTGTCCATCCTTCTTATCCTGCCTATCCTGATTCAGACAATGTTTTCCCTGCAATACAAAACATATAATCACTCCCTATCTCCCCATCCCTCAACATCTTTTTTTCCATTTCTATCAATCTTTCCAGTTCCCTGTCCCCTCCCGGCACCATTTCAAAATTCGCCGTGATTCCGTTGAGCAGGGGCTGCAGAAGGGTTCCGCTGGTGTCTGCATAGTGCACGTAGTTCAGCTCTTTTTCGAGGACTTTCAGTATGTCTTCTGACCGCACGGCTTCTGACAGATCTTCTGAGATTCGTTTTCCATTGCTTATCCTGATTTCTTTTTTTTTGGGGCAGGCCGTGCCATTCAAGGAACAGACAAAATCGCGTCTCTCTTCACAATGTGATGTAATAATTATTATGATGGATTTCGAAGGCAATCCTTATATGCGTTTCTCACCGTTACATAAGCACATCATTACCGGAGTCCTGGCAGCGGGGTGTTTTTTTCAACTTTATCCGCAACAGTGGCGCACGACGGGCGGACCGGAAGGCGGGGATGTCAGCGCGCTTGTGGTGCACAACAACGCCATGTATGCTGGTACCAACAGCGGGATCTGGAAATCCCCGGACGAAGGAACCTCATGGCAGTATGTCGGTTTGCCTGTTCAGATTACGAATATGTGCTCGATCGGGCAGCACCTTTTCGCGGTAACCTGGAGTGACGGCGTCTGGCAGAGCACGGACGGAGGTACCAACTGGGACCCGGTCACCATACCTATAGATCTTGATAGAAGAGTCAACATGATTGATGCGGCGTTGGGTTTGATTTTTGCCGGAAGCGCGGGTGGCAGCAGGACGCTGTTTGTTTCCTATGATTCAGGTGCGGCATGGAGCGATATGAATATACAGGACGGATTTCCAAAAATAGCCTTTTTAAGTTCATTGGAAAGTGTTGGCTCTTGCCTATTTATGAGCGGTGAATCCTACGGGGGTATTATCCGCTCGAAGGACACGGGAAAAACATGGGAACGGGTTAATGAAGGATTGATAAATAAGGATATCCGTGTGCTCGGCAGTGTTGATTCTGTTTTATTGGCAGGAAGTGTCGAACGCAGTGACGATGAAGGGTGTATTTTCGTCTCGCATGATAACGGCGGCTCGTGGATAAATTCTCAAAACGGCCTGCCAACGGCGTGTCTCAAGCATGTCAATGCCTTTGGTTCGTGCGGTAACCGTGTCTTTGCCGCGGTCCATGAATTTACCGTGCCAAGCTACGTTTCCGAGCGTAATTATATCTACAAATCCGATGATTACGGTGCCACGTGGCAGCGGCTTGAAACCGGCCTGCCTGTGACTGACGGCAACTGCTTTTTATCGTGTGCAGACCGGCTCATGCTCGCACCTAAATGCGGCGGAGTGTTTTCAATAACAGAAAACGATTCGGTCTGGATACAAGCTACAAACGGCCTGCGCTGCATGCCGGTTTCCGCGCTCTGTGCAACAAGCGGCAAGCTGTATTGTTCGGCTTTCTTCCATTTCATTTTCGAATACAACTCGCAGCACGAGTGGCAGCGGTTTCCCATTGCGCTTCACCACAACGCGTGTATGGATGCGTCGGATACCGTTATTGCAGTATCCGGATGGAACGGACTCCAGATATCAAAGGACAATGGCAGCACATGGATCATGACCGATACCATGGGAATAGAAGCAGGATTCAAAGGAGCAGTTCCCTCGGTGAGGGGAAAGCCGGTTCTCGTTCACCAGGGATTTGTATTCTGTGCCAAGTGGGACGGGATTTTCAGAACCCGGATATCGGATTATGGTACTGAACATGTCTTTGTAAACACACGAAATACCGTATCAGGCGGTGACTGGTACTTTTTAACCGGCCGTAAACAGACAATGCTTGCAGGTTTCGCGGGCCACCTTTTTATTTCAAATGACATTGGCGCAACCTGGGAGCAGAGAACCGATATCTGCAACTACCCTACTGCCGCCTGTTTCCCCTGCCCGGAAAATGATTCGATCATACTGATCGCGGAATACTTTCAAGGAGTATACAGGTCCAACAACGGCGGCATGACATGGAGTCCGCCGATTACAGTAATGCCGATGATTAATACGTTTGCTTCGTGGAAGGGTATTCTGTTTGCCGGAATAAAAGGCCTTGGCACGCAAATATCATACGACACCGGCGCAACCTGGGCAGAATTCAATAACGGCATGCCGGTTGTCCGTTTCATCACCAGCCTTCTGGTTATTGATACGCTTATCTACGCAGGAACCGATGGATCAAGCGTCTGGGTGTTAAACCTTAATGAATTGGCCGCTTCAGTGAAAAGAAAGGGGAAACGGGTAAACGAACAACAGGCAACCTCACCTAAATGGAAATTAGTATTACCGTCTGATAATTGGAGCAAAAGGCAAATTAACGCGCCGGGATTCCGCTACGACCTTAAAGGCAGGCGGTTGTCAAACACCATGCCTGCCAACCAAGTGTTGTGTGCTCCTGCAGCCAATAAGGTCCGCTAAACGAAAGCTGCGCCCACTGATAGCCGTTGGCGGCTACTAATCAATAGGCGCTATTTTAAACAGCACACCATCGCGATCTCCCTCCCGCATTCCCCGCATGTCGGTTTTCCTTGAGGCGCACCGGGTGCGACAAGGGAATCGGTAACCAGCGTCCGGTATCCCTGGCGGGAGATAAGCAGGGTGCCGCATCCGGGACACCAGGTGTTTTCCTTGCCTGCGGCGGCCATATTGCCGAGATACACAAAATCAAGGTGCTGCAGCGCGATTTCATGGGCGCGGACAAGGAGCGGTTCCGGCGTTGAGGCATGGTTCATCCGGTATCGCGGAAAATACCGGGAAAGGTGCAGGGGGGTGTCCTTACCCAGGTGTGATGCAATGAACGATGCGAGCGATTCGGTTTCTGCGGGGTCGTCGTTTTCGCCCGGGATGAGCAGGTGGGTGATTTCGAGATGGCATCCTGCGCGTTTGACCATTTCGCACGCGGCGAGCACGGGTTCGAGCGATCCCTTGCAGATGCGGCGGTAGAACGCGGGGTTCATTGATTTTATGTCGATGTTCATGGCGTCGACCAGGGTGAGAAGGTCTGCCAGCGGCGCCGGTTCGATAAAGCCGTTGGTCACCATGACGTTTTTCAACCCCATGTCCCGCACGCGCGCGCCGACCTCCATGATGGTCTCGAACCAGATGATGGGCTCGGAATAGGTGTAGGCGATGCCGATTGCGCCGCTTGAGGCGACCTTGTCGGCGAGCCATCGCGGCGTCACTTCGCGGGCCGTGAGCAGCTCCTGGGAGATCTCGCAGTTCTGGCAGAAGCTGCACTTGAAGGTGCAGCCGTTGGGCCCGGTGGAAAAGATGGAGGAGCCCGGAAAAAAGTGGTACAGGGGTTTCTTCTCGATCGGATCCACGGCCAGGGAAAGGGGTCTGCAGAAGTTCGAGGAGACAAGGCTGCCGTCGATATTTTCCCTTGTCAGGCATATCCCTCGCCGGCCGGGACGTATCCTACAGTGGTGGGGGCAGAGATCGCACTGTACCCTGCGGTTATTGAGGCGCTGGTAATAGGCGGCTTGCTTCATACCGTCGGCGATTCTGGACAGTGTTGCTGGAACTGGCGGTTCGTATTATTCCACGATACCGGCGCCGTCCGCTATTTTCGCGAAATGGACCGTGGTATCGCGGCCGGTGCGCTCCTTGTACTGGCGAACCACTGTTTCTTCAAAGACCGCGCACGCATCGTTTTGTATCATTGCCAGCATTGCACCGCCAAACCCTCCTCCGGTCAGGCGGGCGCCGTAGACGCCGTCGATTGTGTGCGCGATGTCGACCAGAATATCCAGCTCGGGGCACGAGTTTTCGAAATTGGTCATGGAACTCTCATGGGATTCGGAGAGCAGGCGGCCGAACGCGGTGATGTCGCCCTGTTTCAAATGGTTCATGCCCGCGAATACCCGCTCGTCTTCACCGACCACGTGGAGCGCGCGTTTATAGGACTGGGCGTCGAGTTCGCCCTGTGCGGCGATGAGCTGCTGCATGGACACGTCGCGCAACGCTTTTACTGCCGGGTCTTTTGCCGCGAAAAAAGCAGCGGCGCGGTTGCATTCCCGGCGCCGGCTGTTGTATTCGCCCGCAACGAGCGAATGGGTCACTCCCGAAAGGGTGATGGCGAGCGTAATGTCGTTTTTGGCCATGGAAATGGTTTCATGTTCAAGGGACCGGAAATCGGTGAAAAGCAGGTGGCCGGCTTTGCCGAACAGGGAGGAAAACTGGTCGAGCAGTCCGCAGTTGGCACCGACAAAATTGTTTTCAGCCTTCTGGCATATTTTCGCTAGGTCCCTGGGATCAATGGTCAGGTTGAACAGTCTGCACAGGGCGAGCGCGGTCGCGACTTCAAGCGCGGCCGAGGACGATACGCCAGCGCCGAGCGGCACGGTGCTGTGAATGGCCAGAGCCACCGGCGACACCGGGTATCCCTGTTCCTTGAGCACGCTGTACACGCCGAGCGGATAATTCACCCATGCATTGGCGCCTTTTTCGGGGGCGATTTCCTCGGTGACAACCGGTTCATCAAAAAGGGTGGAGACAAACGAGCAACGGGAAGAAGGGGATTGTGCCGCGGCTATCCAGACCTCCTTGTCGATCGCGGCGGAGAGTACCACGCCTTCGTTGTAATCGGTATGGTTGCCGAGCACTTCGACGCGGCCCGGGGCCCGGGAAACGACCCCGGCGCCGGTCTGGAACTGTTCGCGCAGGCGGTTTTCAACAATTGTTTTCAAGGTTTGGTTTTCAGACATTGGCGTTTCGCGCCTTTCTATTTCAGATGCGGGCGATCAGAATCGTATCCATGAAAATAGTATCTCCTGGCCGGTGAAATAAAGGCTGTTTGGTAATTCAGACAATGGGTGACACGCACGCACCTCTGGTTGCCTATGGCACACGGCACAATCGGAATAGGTTTTAAAACAATACTGCGGGAAAGGGCAGGGCGCTTCGGGTTGCCCAGCGCATTTTTCAGGGGCTATTTAACATTAATTTTTTTCCGGTACAGACCGAAGAACAGGTCAAACGTTTGCAGCGCCTGGGCAATGTCGGAAAATCCAGTGACAATGATCTCAAAATAGAAATTGCCGTAATACGTGAATCCATGAACGCCGCCGAGCACGGTGACCAGTGATACCACCGAATCAGCGTATTCCGGGTGCGAGATGGTGCGGCCGGCGTTCTGAATCTGTTTTTCCTGGAACATGGCAATGGCGTTTTCCTGTTTGCCGAAGTCCATGATCATGCTCTCCACCATGCTTCCGTTTTGTCCGTTGAGCCGCTGGACGCTGGTTTTGATGCACCCCTTCTCGAGATATTGCGGAGCGCCGCCGTCATTGTAATCAAAGAGTTGCGTACCAACATATATTTGCGCGTCCGCCTCGGGGGTCCAGTTTGAGATATCGCCGTCGTTTATCTTTATCTGCTCAAGAGGGGGATTGGGCATATCGCTCAGTGCCATGATCCTGCAGCCTGCAAGCAGGGCCAATGGAATAAATGCGCACAAGAGGACGCTCGAAAAAGGCAGCCGCATCATAAAAACCTCCCGGAAATAATACCTATTCATACTTAGTGACTGTCCGGAAATCCCTGTTTCTGGCATTCGTCATTCCGGCCTGCCTGCGCCAAAGCTTTGGCAGGCAGGCGAAAGCCGGGGCCGGTATGACGTCAAAAACGAAGACTTTTCGGACAGACGCTGCTTTTACCTAAATATAACAAAAAATGCCAAATACTACCGATCATCACTTATGGCCTCGGTTTTCCCATACGGTAATTCTATCGATACTATGTTGTTTTCCATTGAATTCAACGATGTCCCCCTGTTTTCTGCCAAGCAGTTGTTCCGCAAGCTTTGTCTGATAGGAGAAAATATTGTTGTCCGGGTCCGAATCCCAGGGTCCCAGAAGGGTCACGGTCATTGGATCGCCTCCGTCGGCTGGTGCAAGTACGACGGTGGTACCGGCCGCTATGACCGAACCATCTATCGCGGCCGGATCAAGGGGCCGCGCGAACTGCAGCTCGTCATGAAGCGTTTTGGCGCGGGAGGAGAGCATCTCTTGGCGCGCGCGCGCGGCATGGTATTCGAAATTCTCCCGCAGATCGCCGTGAGCGCGGGCTTTCACGATTTCCTCGGTGTTTTGGGGGATATCCACGGTGGTGATTTTCATGAACTCTTCCTGCCGCTGCGCCAGGGCCTTTGCCGTGACGTAAAAAATGGATTGCGTGTCACCGGCAACCGGTGAAACAAAGGAGCGAAGGTCGCCAAGCAGCCGTTCCCTGCGGTGTTCTTCAAGGGCGGAGTCGCGTTCGAGGAGCGTTATGAAAATCTGCGCGCTCTCCCTGTCGAGCGTTCGAGAAATCGATTCGACAAGACCGTTTTCATCGAACAGTCTGCGCAACGCCGCGTTGTACTGCTTGATGGTGTCATTGGCCAGAAGCAGCATGATCGTCTGAAGCAGGCTCCAGTTCATGTAGGTGCCGAGTTCGCCGCGTGCTGGCATGGCGGTGCACAACCAGAGGAACAGAGCGGGTGCCTTGGACGGCGACGACACGATATCGTCGAGGAGGCGTTTCAGCTGGGTCGCGGTGCCTTCATTATTATTAAGGGCGTCATACAGCATGGTGATGATCGGGGAGTCGGATTCAACGGTGAGCAATCCGGCATACACGCGCGCCCACTGGTCGCTCGTCTCTCTATACAGGGAGATCGCCTGCCTGCGGATGGTCCTGTCCTGTATGCCCGAAAGAAGGGCCACGGTGTCGTCATGACGCAATAGTTCGTGTATTTGCTGGATAGGGGTTTCTGCCGTGGGGCCCGGGAGTCTGTCAATGGCGCAGTAGAGTTCGAGCGCGAGCGAAGGATCGGATCCGGCGCAGATGGCGGCTTCCTGAGCCAGGAGGTCGGCCATGCGCTGCGCCAGGGCGGAAGAGCGTTTGGCGTGTTTCTTCGCAAGGTCCATTTTCCGGCGCGGGGCGGCTGCCGTGAATTCCTCAAGAAGTGCGGCGTCGGCCGCCTCGGTGGAATCGTTCCAGGAGCACAGGTTTCCCACGGTGACGGTCAGACGGCGGTCCTGTTTTGCCTGCGTCCAGAACGAGCTCCACTCCTGCGCCGGTACGACCGGAGCGAGGAGCTCCTTGACCTGGGCCGTGGTGAGCCGGCGGTTCATGCTGGAAAAAAGCCGCCGCAGGAGTTCGCCCTTGTCCTGTCTGGCAAGGGCTTTCAATCCGTCGAGATTATCGAGCATGTCAAGGAGAAGGTGCCCCGGTCCGAGCAGTTCCAGAAGCCGGTGCGCCTCGTCCGGTTTGAACGAAACCGGCGACGCGCTGCCCACGAACACGACACGGATCGCGTTCATGGAAAGGTTGATCTCACGGACGCGTCCTATCCCTCGTGTTGCTAGGTAGACGCCCCTGCCCACGTCGTAGCGGAGCCATGATTCGCACTGTCTGAGCGCGGCCAGCGGATCCGAAGCCTCGCGGATATTCCACTCGGCGAGCAGTTTGTCAAGGTTCGGGCTGCCGCGGTAACGGGTCCTGAGCGCCGCTATCGCGCGGTCGCGGCCGTCCGTATATCCGGGCCAGATCGAGAGTAGTGCGCGAAGCAGCGATTGTTCGATCTCGCCATCAGCGCTGGCTTCGGCCGCTTCCCAGAGAAACTGGAGCAGGGTTTCGGCGATGTCGGTTTTGTTGTTTCGGATATAATGCCGCAGGATCGGAATAAAAAACGGGAGATCCGAGGGCGTTGATTCTATCCGGTCAAGGAAAAGCCCTTCAACGGCGGCGTGGTCATTGCTTTCGAAAAGCGCCCGCACCGGCGGTTCGAGTTTCGCCGCAGCCGCGGCTTCGGCGGCCGGGTCATTATGCAGGAACAGGTCCTGCTCTGGACTATACGTCACGGTTCCCTCTGCATTCGCTAAAAAAGAAGGCGCATCGAAAGGTCGCCGTTATAGGTGAACAGGCCATGGGACCAGGACATCGCGTTGTTCGATTGAAACGCGACATTCGGCTTGAGTATCAGTTCGACAAACGTGGTGTAGGAAAACGAGGCGCCCTGTTTCATCCGGCCGTTTTCCCTGGTCCACGCGAGCTTCGCGGTATGGTAGTTAAGAAGCATTTTAATCGGTCCCTTCCGCTGGACATTGAAGGACACCATGAGCTCGGGTCCGAACGAGAGCGTGTTTGCCGAGGTGTCCCGCAGAACAAGCGCGCCGCTCACCGTATCGATTTCGAAAAAGGATGAGTCCCTTCTGGCGAAATCAATCGATGCCCTTTCGTAGGTCCGCAGCCATGAGTACCAGTTCGCATCGTAGAACATGAAGGTCTTGAGAAAATTCTTCCTGAACTGGAGTTCTGTCTCGGGTGAGCCGTCGTTGTTCCCGTCGGCCAGGGACGTGGTCACGATGTCGTTGAACTCGAGCCTGGTCTGCCAGAGACGGTTTGCGCCGAACCACCATTTCAGGTCGTTGAACGTGTAAAAGTTGCGGATCGAATCGCTGGCGGTGATGGCGTTCTCCTGGCGGAACAGAATTTCGCCGGTCGGGTAGAAGTGGGAACCGAAGCTGTACGTCAGATTGCTCTCCGACTTCTGTTTGGAACCGAGAAAGATGTCAACGCCGCTCCGCTTGACGGTGTCATAGGTGCAGGTGAGATCGTGCGACATGCCGAACCGCGGCGAGAGCCAGGCAAGATGCCTGGTCCATGTCCCGGGTTTGACAATGACGAGAAACTGCCGCTGGATCGCGACCTGCCCGCTGTCGTAGCTGGTCCCGCCCGTATCGGTCCGCGCCGCGCTCACGTATTCGGCGGCATAGGTCCCGCTGATGTCGAATCCGGGCGGGGCGTCGATGGTCTGGAACAGGAGGTACGGACTGTTTTCCACGCTGTGCATGGTAATCGTATCCGTGAAGTCCACGGTATCCTGGGAGTTCTTCTTGTACGTGGTGAGTCCCGACACGGTGATCGAGGAGATCGGACTGAGCGAAAGGCTGCCGTACATGATGTCGCCGGAACCGGGCATGCGCGGCCCGTTGTTGATACGACTGTCTAAGGGGTCGAGGTCTGATTCCTTGTGCGAGGCGAACCGCGTGTAGGAGAGGTCGTAGCTGACCTTGTTCAAATGCAGCAGAGACTGCGCCAGCGGCGACGACGGTTCATAGAACCGCAGTTTGATTTTATCTTTTTTCCGGTCAAGGATGAGCGTGTCGGCCGTGGTGTCGCCGACAAGCTCCCGGCTGTTGTCCGCGTCGATGACGTTCCGGGAAAGGATCAGGTCCAGTTTCGGGACGTCCTGGAAATGGACGCCGGCCGAGGCTTCGATGTATTCCTCGTTGCCGAATCTCGAAAGACGGTTCGCGTACGAGCCGGTGAGCGGGAGCGCCGTGAGAATGTCGTGCTGGATTTTCGCGTCAATCTCCTTTTCTTTCCGGCCGTAGCCGCGCGATATGACATCGGTCGCTTCGTACGCGGTGTCGAAAAGGCTGGTGTTGAGAAAAAGGCTCGTGGCCTTGCCGAGGTACCAGTCGCCAAGCCTGCTCTGCAGACCGATCGCGCCCGCCTGCGCTTTTTTCCCGGCTTCATACGAGAGTTCGGGCGTGATTTTCAGGAGGAAATTCCGCCGCGTGTTGCGGAACTCAAGCGGCACCATGAGGTTGCCGATGGCGCGCGCACGGCCCGTTGAATCCCTAGTCTCGAATACCGTGGTGCTGTCGAGCGTATCCACGCCGATGGAGTCGCGCACGCTAAACCGCGGGCTGACCGATGCGTATCCCGCCTGCACCGACACCCAGTCAAGGGGCGACACGGTTGCCGCGCCGTGCGACATCACCCCGAAATTGTTCTGCGGGATGAGTTCCACCACGTCGAGGCCGCTGTCCGGCACGGTTTGCACCTTGTAGGTCGCCATGATGACCGAGGAGGGATCGAGCAGATCGCGGCGGTTGAAGGTCAGCACGCCGGTTAAGGGCGCCACCGAGAAGAGCAGCGTGTCGACTTCTTCCCCGTCAACATTGATCCGCACCGAGCCGGGGATGATCAGATACCGCTTCAGGGAGTCGGGATCGGCCAGCGTATACTTGCCGCCTTTATTGTATTGCAGCACCGAATGCATGGTGCGGGACGTGCGGAGCCCGGCGCCGCCCTGGGCGCGCACCACCTTGCGGTCGCGGGTTGCAAGCTCCTGTTTCGAGTGGACAATGGCGTTGGCCCCCTCATACTGCACCTCGGGCAGGGTTTGCGATAAGGTGGTGGTCATGGTATTGGTGCCGAGCCGCGCGGATTCGAGATAGTCATCTTCCTCCCCGCGATAGAACAGGCCCTTTTCCGGAAGGCTGCCGGCCTCCTTTTCAAACGTCAGGTCCATGTAACGGTCGCCGGAAAGCGAGGTGTGGAGCGTAAGGTCGGCATAGAGATCGTCGCCGAGCTTTCCGGGCGTGTAATAGAACACCCGTTCGCTGTCCAGGGTGACCGAGTCGTACAGATATCCGCCGTCGATCAGCTTGACGCGCTGGGTGATATTACCATGCAGCTGCGACTCGAATTCCGGCGCGTACGTAAGCCGCAGCGACCGGTCGTCCCAGGCAAGGACGTTTGTACGGCCTGCCGCGTCCGGCACCCGGAACAGTTCCCAGGTACGCGTTGACCAGTTGAACAGGGTCAGGGTCTGCGCATAGAGCAGGATGTCGCCCTGGAAGATCTTATCCGGGAAGGTACCGCCCATCTGCGGCGGATAGGGAATGTATTCCATGGTACGGCTGGTAATGGCGTACTGGATAAGGGAGCGTTCACTCGCGAGCATCAGGGTGGTGTCGCTCAGAAGCGAGAGGCAGCGGATACTGCGCGTGTCAGGAATATCGAGCCTTTTCAGCGAGGAGGACGATGCCGTGTACTGGAACACGCCGTCGTCGGTCAGCAGGAACAGCAGATCGTCTGAATAATGGAGGTCGAGGATGTCGGACGGCGTCGTGACCACGTCCCATGACAGTTTTTCCATGATATAGCGGCATACCTTGTTGCCCTCGACCACCATGAGCGTGGTGGTCCCCGGGTAGAAATGGGCGGCCGGCGAGAACGAGACCGCTCCCATTGGGTAGACCGACCATTTTTCATCGGCGATGGAAAAGTGGAGCACGCGCGAACGGGTGATGAGGTACACCCGGTCGCCGTCACTGTACGCGCCGATGATGTGGCCCGGCTTCACGCTGTTGGCGCCGAGGCCATACGAAAACCATTCCCGGCTCAGCTTGTCGAACTTCCATAGGGTATCGTGTTTGGCCACCCAGGCGTAATCGATATCCGAGGCGGCCTTGCTTGCTTGAAAATTTGAGGGGCCGCCGGGAATGCGTTCGACCGTTGACGTATTCATATCGATCTGGTACAGGCCGCGCTGCGTCACGATCCAGAGCTCGCCGCTGTTCTCAGCGATGTCGTGCACGGAATCGCCCTGTGCGGATTCGCTGAGCAGCATGGTCTTGAGCGCCTTGGTATCGAAACGGTACAGGAGGATGTTCTGGGGCGTCCACAGCCAGAAGAGCTGTCCCGAGGGGTAGGAACGGTAGTCAAGGCGGTTCACGCCCGCTGTCGTTCCCGCGGCTGACGAGGAAAGTGAAAGAGAGAGGAGCGCCAGCAGCAGGAGAGGGAGCGCGGATGTTTTCATGGTGACCGGATTCTACTGAAACGTTTTAACCGGGGCATCAAGAGGGGAACGGGCGAACCTCCCCGGTCGGCAACCGTCATAAAATCATTTTTTTCCGGCAATTCCGCAATAGACCAAAATTTTATTGTTGCGGGAGCGGGCCGGAGGCCGACGATGGGGAAAGGGAGACTTCGTAACACACCGCGCGGGGCGCCTGTTCCGAGAGAGAGAGTTCCGTTGATCGTTCGATGACCAGGGGCGCATGGATGTCGCGGCCGGAAAGATCCCTTCCGTCAAAAAACACCAGGGCGGACCCGCCGCGGTCGCGTAACGTACCGGCGATCCTGCCGGAGACGCGCGCGCGGTCTTCCTGCCTGAGATCAAAGGCATTGATCCGCGCGGCCGGGAAATAGTAGTGCAGCACCGGAACGTAATCGCGGCTGATGAACACCGGCATCGTGGCCCCGGAAAGCAGGGGCCGGAGCGACGCGAGTGACGTGATCTGATACGGCATGCGCTGCCATGATACGGGTGCATGCGTCTGAAAAAAGACGGCAGCATTTATCATGATGCTCGCGACAACCGGAAGGTGCAACAGAAGCGTGTAGCGGTTTTCCCTGCCGTTCCCAAGCAGGGTCAGTCCGGCGGCGGCACCGGCATAGGCCACGGGAAAGAGGGAGGCGATGTACTGCGGATAGGTAGAGCAGTTTCTGATGCTGCCGGCTATAAGCATAACAGCGTAGAGCCCGAGCGGCAGCAGCCAGGCGTTCTTTTTTATGACAAACGGCAGGGCCGCAAGCGAGCAGAGCACCATCCCGTACTCCACCGGGGATTCACGCAGGCGCAAAAGCCATACCTGAAGCGGCGAGAACGGCGAGTACGTATCTCCGCGTATAAGGATGAAATAGGCGAAAAAAAGATAGTTTTTGACAATAGTCAAATTCCCCACGCTGCCGGGCCAGAGCAGGAGCAGCGGGAGCACAAAACAGGCCAGGGAGAAAAGAACAAAGCGGCGACGCTCCTTTCGGGGCAGCGTGTAAAGAACTCTTTTACGGAATACCCACACGGTAATCACAAGGGTAATGAGCAGGAGAACGGCATATTCCATTGTCATGAACGCGAGCGAAGCGAACACGACCGAGGCGTACCAGTAACGAGTGCTGCCGGACCGCGCAAAGACCGCGGCGCATGCCAGGCATCCGAACGACAGCACGGTATACAGGGAGTGGGGCGTGATGTGGTTGAAGGTGAGCAGGAGCGACGGGCCGAGCAAGAGCAGCAGGACAAAGAGCAAGAGAATAGGAAGTGACTGCTGCGGAAGAAGCGCGCGCATGAGAGCAATACACAGGAATGAAAACAACAGCAGCAGCAGAAACGAGGAGTACCGACGCTGCTTTTCAGTAACGAATCCCAGGGATTTCATCGCCTGGAGCCAGTAAAAATAGAGCGGGCCGTGATAGTGGCGGTAGAACGTGATGTCGTCGCTCTGACGGATGAATGTGGAGAGCTGTCCCCACTTGTCCCTGTTAAAACCGGCGTTGAGCCCTTTGGCGACAAAGGTGCCCATGGGAATGCTTCCCTTGTCAAGATAATTCGCGGTGAACCCCTTGTCGGCGGCATGGATGTAATCCGCTTCGTCGTAGGAGTATAATCCGTCGGGAAGGAGATCGTTGTTGGTAGCGGCGGCCATACTGAGCATGATGAAAACAACGATCGCTAAACCGAAGGGGAAAGTCAGGGCCAGATAAGGAGAGAAAATAATTTTGTCAAACGTCCGGGCGACAGGAAGGGTGAATAAAAATTTGTAATAATTGTTATGCATGTTTATGGGTAAATCTGATTATTTGTACTGATATAATTGATAAATGCCTTTATTCAGTGAATAAAATAATTATTATGAAACATATCAAAGCTATGGTATTTTTAAAAGCATCAGTGGCGGATAAAATACCCTGTTCACCCGGCATGTGGCAATGTTTTCCAACTGACGGAATACGCGACAATGGTTCCCAACGTAGGGGCGGGGTCATCCCGCCCGGTTGTTGTGCGGTGGTCATCCCGCCCGGTTATGCGGGGATGT
>JAFGOU010000467.1 GCA_016926315.1 Chitinispirillaceae bacterium | reverse complement strand
GCTGAAACCGGTATGGTGCGCGCCGCCGGCATAGATCCACGCCGCCGCGCCGACTTTGAGGTCGGGCTGCGGGACCCAGATCGCACGCGCGACCGGCAGTTTGGGCAGCGGAGCGTCCGGGGAGACACAGTCCACCACGTTGACGATCATGCGGAAACGGTTGCCCATGTCGATAAGACTGGCGTTGATCGCCGGGCCGGTGGGAACGTCGAACACCAGACGCGCCGGATCGGCCTTGCCGCCGATGCCGAGCGGATGCACTTCGAGTTTGGATTTTCCCACGCCGATGGTCGGGCAGATCTCGAGCATATGCGCGCCGAGCACTTTCATGCCCTTCGGGTTGAGGTGATAGGTGTAATCTTCCATAAACGAGCAGCCGCCCTTGAGGCCGGCGCCCATGACCTTGAGCGCGCGAACGAGCGACGCGTGTTTCCAGTCGCCTTCCGCGCCAAAGCCGTAACCGGCGGCCATGAGCCGCTGGGAGGCGAGACCGGGAAGCTGCTCGAGGCCGTGCAGGTCCTCGAAGGTGGTGGTAAAACCCTTGAACCCGCCCTTTTCGAGGAACGATTTGATGCCGATTTCGATGCGCGCCTGGTACCGGACGTTTTTATGCAGCGCGCCGCCTTTTTTTCCGTCGGCGGCGATATCAAAAATTCCCTCGTACTCCTTGACCGTTTTGTCGATTTCGGCGTCGGAAACCTCGTTGATGACCTTGACAATATCGCCGACGCCGTAGCTGTTGACCGAAAGGCCGAACCTGATCTGCGCCTCCACTTTGTCGCCTTCGGTGACCGCGACTTCGCGCATGTTGTCGCCGAAACGGGCGATTTTAACGGTCTGGTAGTCGGCCCATGCCGCTGCCGCGCGGGTCCATACGCCGATCCGTTCCAGAACGTCCTCTTCCTGCCAGTGACCGACGACGACCTTGCGGTTGATGCGCATGCGGGTCATGATGAACCCGTGCTCGCGGTCGCCGTGCGCAGCCTGGTTGAGGTTCATGAAATCCATGTCGATTTCGCCCCACGGCAGGTCGCGGTTGTACTGGGTATGGAGATGGAGAAGCGGTTTCTGAAGGATCTTGAGGCCGTTGATCCACATCTTTGAGGGAGAGAAGGTATGGCACCAGGTGATGATACCGATACATTTTTTATCGGCATTCGCCTCTCCGCAGAGCGCCGCGATTTCGTCCGGCCCGGTCATGACCGGTTTGAAAACGATGTTAACCGGGATTTTGGGCGATTTACCGAAGAAGGCTGCTATTTCCTTTGAATGTTCAGCGACTTTTTTTAGGGTTTCGGGTCCGTACAGATGCTGGCTTCCAGTGACAAACCAGACATCCATTTTCTTCAGGTCAATCATGCTGCTCCTCCAGTGCGGTGAGAGTTGATATGAATGTTGTCGGTTAAGCGTTATTTATTGTCAATACAATAGCTGACAATGCCATCGCATCGATTTCTTTTATTAATAATTCTTTTTTACGAAAAAGTCCTGTCGCTCCCACTGTCGGAATTGCGTAAGCAGTAGCGATGTCCGGCAGATTACCTGTAATATATAACGATCGCACTACCGTGCGTAACAAAAATTGAAAATACACTGAGGACAAACCGGTTTTCCCTGCTTTTTCCTGAAGCGTCGTAACCGAGTCATGCGGGATGTATTTTCCCGTAATCACCGCCACGGGAGAATGGAACGCTTTACATGGCAAACGCTTATCGCTTGTTACTATCCGACGTCATCCCCATCATTTTCGACGGCGCCCTCGGCACCGAGATCCAGAAGGCCAGTCCGGCCCCTTCCGCCTATGCCGGTTACGACGGCTGCAACGAGATCCTTAACTGCACCGCGCCCGATATCCTCAGGAATATCCACCAGGCCTATGTCGATGCCGGCGCGCAGGTGATCGAAACGAACACTTTCGGCGGGAGCAGGACCAAGCTTGCCGAAAAAGGGCTGGCCGGCCGGTGTGCCGAAATAAACCGCGCAGGCGCCCGGCTGGCCCGTGAAGTCGCCGATTCCGCATCAACCGCCGACCGGCCGGTTTGCGTTGCTGGGTCGGTCGGCCCTACCGGCCATCTGCCGTCATCAAAGGAGAAGTCGCTTTCCGGGGCCGGGTTCGACGAGCTGGCAGCCATCTTCGAGGAGCAGGCATCCGCTCTTATCGACGGCGGGGTCGACCTGCTGCTCATCGAGACCTCCCAGGACCTTCTCGAAGTCCGCGCAGCGCTCCACGGAATCAACCGGATCAAGCGCGCGAGTAAAAGCGACGTACCGGTCCAGGTTCAGGTGACGCTCGATGTCACGGGCAGGATGCTGCTCGGCAGCGACCTCCACGCGTTTCTCGGCGCGGTTTCCGCGCTGGGCGTCGACGTTGTCGGCTTCAACTGCGGTTCCGGCCCTCGTGAACTCGGCCCGTTCGTTGAGCAGCTTCTGCGGCAGACTTCACTGCCGGTAGCGCTGCTCCCGAATGCCGGGAAGCCGGAAAATCGTGACGGCAGGGCGGTCTATTCCATGGATCCGTCCACCTTTGCCGGACTTCTGCACCCCCTGGTCGTCGAGCAGGGGCTTCCGGTAGTCGGTGGGTGCTGTGGCACTACGCCGGCGCATATCCGCGCGCTCAGCGAACGCCTTGCCGGCGAAAAAGTGGCGAAACGGCGGTTACCGGGAACCTCCTGCTTTTGCGGCACGGGCATTTCCGGCATCGACCTCGAAATCCTGCCCCGGCCGATCATCATCGGCGAGCGGCTCAATGCGCAGGGGTCGAAAAAGACAAAGGAACTTCTGCTGGCCCGTTCGTGGGACGATCTGGGAGACCTCGCGCTTGAACAGGAGGCGCGCGGGAGCAGTCTGCTTGATCTTTGCGTTGCGACCAACGAACACGACGACGAAGCCGACACCATGAAGGCCCTGCTCTCATACCTCGCCGACCGCGTTCAGGCGCCCTTCTGTATCGACACGACCGACCCCGCGGTCATGGATGTCGCGCTCAGGGTCAGCCCGGGAAGCGCGCTGCTCAACTCCATCAACCTCGAAAAGGGCGGGGAGCGGGCGCGGCGCGTGCTTTCGCTCGCGCGTGATTTCGGCTGTCCGGTGATCGCGCTCACTATTGACGATAAGGGAATGGCCGCCACGGTCGATCGAAAGCTCGGCCTCGCCCGGGCATTGCGTGACCTTGCCTGTACTGAATACGGCCTGCCCGAACACTTCGTTTATATCGATCCTCTGGTGTTTACCCTTGCGACCGGTACGCCGGAGCATGCCGGCGCCGCGGCCGCGAGCCTTGCGGGGTTGCGCCGCATCAAGGCCGAGCTTCCCGGCGTCAGGACCGTCATGGGTGTCAGCAACGTTTCGTTCGGTCTCTCTCCCGCGGCGCGGCGCGTACTGAACAATCTGATGCTGCACCATGCCGTGAAGCACGGGCTCGACGCGGCAATCTTCAACCCGCTGCACCGCGACGACGTTCTGTCGTACGATCCCGCACTGCGCGCGCTCGGAGAGGATCTCCTGTTCAACCGCTCGCCCGAAGCGCTTGCCGCGTTCGTCCGTTTTTTCGGGGAGCAGGCCGATTTCGCGGGAAAAAAGAAAAACAAAAAGGGGCCCTTTCCGGAACAACGGTCACCCGCTGAGCAGTTGCGTCTGGCGATCATCAACCGCGACCGCCGGCTCCTGCCCGGCGCGCTCGACGCACTCCTCAGGGAGCGGACCGGGCGTGACCTGCTCGATACCGTTCTGCTGCCCGCCATGGCCGAAGTCGGCGAACGTATGGCTGCGGGGAAAATGATCCTGCCGTTCGTGCTGCAGGCCGCCGAGGTGATGCGCGAGGCGCTCGCCCTGCTCGAACCGCACCTTAAAAGCGACGCTGCAGGGAGCAAGGGGAAGATCGTGCTGGCGACCGTGTTCGGCGACGTGCACGATATAGGCAAGAACTTGGTCGCCTCCATTATGCGCAATCAGGGGTTCACGGTGATCGACCTTGGAAAGCAGGTGGAACTTGGCGCTATTGTCAAGGCGGTGCGGAATGAACAGCCCGACGCAATCGGCCTCTCGGCCCTGCTCGTCACCACCAGCCGGGAGATGGCGGAGTGCGTAAAGGAGTGTCACCGCCTGGGCCTGACCACGCCCATCCTGATCGGCGGTGCAGCGGTAAACCGCGGCTTTGCCGCCCGGATCGCGAAACTGGAGGACGGGCGTGTTTATCAGGGAGGCGTTTTTTACGCAAAGGACGCCTTTGAGGCGGCGCGGATCATCGAACGCTCAAAAAGCGGTACGTTGCCGGCCGGCCCGGATTCGCGGCCGCGCGTCAGCTTCGAGCGTCCGCCGGTGGCGCAAACGGCTCCGGAGGCCGTACCGCTTGACTATGGCCCGCTCCTTGTCCCACCGTTTTACGGCACCAGCAGCGTGTTGCGCTGGGAGACCCCGGAGCTTGTCGCAAAGATCGACTCCCGCCGCCTGTTTAAAACCTGGTGGGGCGGCGCAAAGCTCGATGCCGCCGCCTATGGCGAAGCGGAAACAAAGGAGTTCCTGCCGGCGTTCGAGCGGCTCTGCGACGAAATAAACCGTGACCGCCTGCTCGACGACGCCGGCGCGCTCTACGGCTATTTCCCGGTGATCACCGACGACGATCTCGTCATTATTCTCGATCCTTCCGCTATGACAAAGGAACTCGCGACGCTCCGTTTTCCCCGCGTGGCGAAAAAGGACAACCGTTCCATTGCCGACTATCTGCGGCCCGAAGGCGATCTCGTGGCCGTGCAGATCGTGACCGCGGGAAAAAGGCTGATGGACAGGATCGGCGAATGCTTCAAGAGCGAGGGGCGGTATACGCACGGGTTCTACCTGAACGGGATCGGTATCGCACTGACCGAAGAGCTGGCCGACCGTATTACGCTCGAAATTACCCGCGGGCTGGGGATCGGCGACGACACCGGCCGTCGGTACAGCCTGGGATACGCCGGCCTGCCGCCGCTGGAGGAGCAGAGGAAACTGTTCGATCTGCTTGCCATTGAAGAGAGGTTGGGCGTATCGCTGACGCAAGGGTTTCAGATGGTCCCGGAGCATTCGACGCTGGGGATCTATGTGCACCATGCAAAGGCGGAGTATCTGGGGTGAACGGGCTCTCGCTATGCGTTGTCAACGGGGAGACCTTAATGCCTTAGTTGCTCAAGAACCGGGGAGGAATCGTTCCCGTCCATGTTTTTCCATCATCACACTTCGCCTTGACCACCATGACGCCAAGCGACGCAGGCGCAGGAAGCGGAATCCATTCCCGATCCGGATCTTGTTTCCTAATGGCAACCAAATCCCCCTTCATGTTGAAAAGAGAAACCTGCCGGACCGATGCAAAGGGCAATTTGATGCAGGTCACGCCGTTTATCCGGCGGAAATCAGGGGCGCTTTCCACATCACGTTGTTTCCCGCGTCGGACCGGCGCAGTGCCGCTGGAGGCTACCAGCACCACTGTTTTTCCTGAAGCAATGACAACGTTGGACGGTGTCGACCGTGTTTCCCTCACCGTTCCGCCGGTGTAATCCATGAGCGAAAGAGAGTTGACGGTACCCGACCCACCTTTCGAATCAACGATCAGGAAAAACGTCGGCGCTGTCGTTCCAGGAAGAGAATCGAGCAGGTCGGTGACGTCAATTCCGATTTCGATGGTGGCCGATTGATTGCTTCCGCAAATCGGATACGCGCCGCCCGCATACGAAAATTGCTTCGAAAACTTCCGCGTCTTTGAAGGGGAGACCGCCTCGCGTTCCGCGGCGATACCCATTGAAAGAGCGACATTGTTTCTCTGGGAATGCGTAAGGGAGACCTTCAGCGCCATTCGCGGGGCATAGTCTTTCCGTACCGTGATAAAGCAGACCCGATTGCCGTTTTTAATGCCGCCATCGGCTTCATTCATGACCAGAAGACGGTAGGGACAGTAGTAAAACCCGAGATCGCCTGAGGTGGTGCCGTGGGAATCAGCCATTTTCAGGGCGCCGATCTCCCAATCAGCCATGGTGACCTGATTATCGCCGGTGATATCGATGGTGTTGGTGAACCGCCCGTCGTTGTTGAAGTCAAAACGGATGCTGTCGTTGTAGCCCACCACCGTCTGTGCATGATCGCCGGAAGTGCCATAACGCCGCATGATGTTTTTTCCCGCTTCAGGGCCGGAAACGATGGGTACCAGTTGCTTCCCCTGCGACCGGATGCCGAAGTTGCAGATCCCGCCTACGGTTGAGCCGTTGCCATGATCAAACAGCCATTGCCTGACTCTTGTCAGCGCGTTGGATTCGAACATGCTGATCGAGTCGATCCGGTCGACCCGATTGTGCATGGCCCTGTAATACAGGGCATACCCGCTCATCCAGCGCGTCGGGTACCCGTTTGCGAATCCACCGAAATCGACGGTATTCATTATGCCGTTTTCCCGAATGATCGTCCACGCATCAACGTACATATGACTGGTGCCATTGTTGCCGCTGCCGTCATTGAGGAAATGGTAGGTATAACAATAGGGATACTGGTTGGCCTCGACATTGGATCTGAGGCCGCGCGCGGCGTTTTGTTCATACGTAAAAGTATAGCTGACGCCGTTGGCGTTTCCGCAGCTGTACCCCTGCTGGCTGAAAATGGGGCGGAAATACTGGTTCGCGCTGTTGTCGACCGCCGAGGGAAGCGGTGAGGAGGTCAGCTGAATCGGTATATGCGGAAATGCGGTCGAGATGACACAAAAAAGCGACCCTGCGAACAGGATTATTTTTTCGGCATGCATGCGCGACCTTTCCTGTGTAATACGTGGCAATTCAGTATCATGCCGTTGGCGGGATTGGTAGCTAATATAAGGGTAAAATGACCGATAATCAGGAAAGATTTTATCCGGCGTAATCCGCTTAAAGCGGGGCAGTATTCACGGGCCGCGCTTTCTTGCTCTCCTCCCATAATGCGTCCATTTCCGCAAGCGTTGCGGCATGGATGTCTTTCCCGGTTTTCGCATAGTGGTCCTCGATATACCGGAACCGTTTCGCGAATTTTTTTGTCGTCAACCGAAGCGCGTCCTCGGCGCAGATCTTGTGGTGCCGGGCAACATTGACAAGAGCGAACATGATGTCCCCGAGCTCCTCTTCGGCATGACTCTGGTCGCCTTCGAGGATCGCCTCCCTGAACTCGTTGAACTCCTCGATAACCTTGTCGAGAACCGGCCGAACATCGGTCCAGTCGAACCCCACGCGGGCGACCCTGCGCTGCATTTTTTCGGCCCGAAACAGCGCCGGCAGGTTCGCGGGAATGTCGTCGACCAGGTATTTTCGGTGCTCTTTTTTCTCCTCTTTTTTTATTTTTTCCCAGTTGTGCAGTACCTCCGCCGTTCCCGATACCTCGATGGCGCCGAACACGTGCGGGTGGCGCCTGATAAGCTTTTCGCTGATTTCTTGTGCCACTTCCTCTATGGTGAACCGACGGTCGTCCGCGGCGATCTGCGCGTGCAGAACGACCTGCAGCAGAAGATCGCCGAGCTCTTCCCGCATTTTGACGCCATCGTTCTCCTCAACCGCCTCGAAATATTCGTACGCTTCATCAAGCAAACACGAAAGGATGCTTTTATTGGTCTGTTCGCGGTCCCAGGGGCAGCCGCCGGGTCCGCGCAGTTTGGCAACGATGTCGATAAAACGGTCAAGTTCTTTTCCCATAGGTTATTCCTTCCAGACACCTTTCCCTTGTCGCACCAGAATCGGCTGGTCGCCGGTCAGGTCCACGATGGTCGATCCGGTCGGGTCCGGGAGCATACCGGCGTCGAGCATCACCTCGATATCGTGAGGCACCGCGTTTTTTACCTCTTCGGGGTCGCCACGCTGCGGCCCGGGAAGGTCGATCGACATGTTCGCGATCGGTTCCCCGAGCAGGGAGACCAGTTGCGCGATCGGCGGGTATGAAGGCATACGGATACCTGCGGTCTTGCGCCTTGGCGAGATTTTTTTCGGCACGTAATTGGTGGCCTGAAGGATAAACGTAAACGGGCCGGGCAGATACCGCTTCATCAGCTTGAAATGGGCGTTGTTCATTTTCGCGTAATCGCTGATCTGGGAGAAGTCCGAGCAGATGAATGAGAACAGACGGTGCCTGTCCTTGTGCAGTATCGCACTGATGCGGTCGATGGCCTTGTGGTTCGAAACGCAGGCGCCCATACCGTACACCGTGTCGGTAGGGTAGACCGCAATGCCGTTTTCCTGCTTGAGTATCCGTGCAACGGTTTCGAGATGGCGCCGGTGGGGATTGACCGGATGGATGGGGTAAATCACCATGGCTACGATTCCAGGAGCGCTTTTACATGAGCGATAGCTGCCGACGCGAGTCCGTCCGGGTTATAGCCGCCTTCGAGCATCGAGACGATCCTGCCGCCGCACTGCTCCCGCGCGAGCGCGACGACGTTGGCGGTCAGGCGGGAAAAACCGTCGTCGGAAATTGAAAAGTCGCCGAGGAAGTCTTTCTCACGGCTGTCGAATCCGGCGGAAATCAGCACGATATCCGGGACAAAACCGACCTCCCTGAGTTGGGGCAGCAGATAATCGTCAAACGCGGCGAGCAGATGATCGTCGATCACCGGGCCATACGGGTTGTCGGGAGAGGGAAGCGGTACGTTGAGATTGAATCCGGTCCCTGCGCCGCGCCCTCTTTTCTGGGGATGCCCTGTTCCCGGATACGCGCTCAGGCGGTGGGTGGAGAAATAAAAAATCGTGGGGTCTTCGTAAAAGGCGTCCTCGGTGCCGTTGCCGTGATGGTAGTCCCAGTCGATGATCAGCACCTTGTTCATCTTCCATGTCCGCTGGGCATGACGCGCCGCGATTGCCATGTTGTTGAAAAAGCAGAACCCTTCGCCCTTGCTCGGACCGTCGTGATCAACGTCGTTGTGTGCGTGGTGACCGGGCGGCCGTATGGCGCAGAACGCATTGTCGACCGTTGCACCGCAGACCGCGTCAACCGCAGCCAAAACGCCGGCAACCGCGCCGAACGCGGCGTTCCTCAAGGTCCCGCGGGAGTCAACGTTGGCGATGTGCTCCGGGGTGTGTACCGTGCCAAGGGCGTCCCGTACCATGGAATCGTTTTCCAACAGGGGGACGCGGGTGAGCCGCTTGAGCAGGCCGGATTCCGAAACCATGGCGTGGAGCGCGGCAAGCCGGAGCGGCGACTCGGGATGAAATGGTTCGAGCTCGTAGTCGATGAACAGATCGTCGTAGACGTAACCGGTACGGCTGGGCATGGTCTGTAAAATAATACAGAGCACCAGGGGCAGGAAGCCGTTCTCCAGAGGAAAACGAAAAATTATGGCAACTGTTTACTCTTGCCCGCGGGATGGGTACATTAACAGGAGAGATCAGGGAGATCGCTTCATCGCCGGCATCAGAACCCCCCGGCAGAGAGGAACAACCGTATGCGACATTCACCGCTTCATCCATTGCTCGCACACAACACGCTTCTGACGGTGATCGTGGCGTTTTCCCTGGTCTCGGCGGTACCGGTAGGCGACTACCTCGCCCACTCCCGCAGCGGCAATACCGTGGACTTCAACACCGGCGGTACGCAGAAAGTGCGGATCTATGTATGCACTCCGGGAATCGTGCGGGTCAGCTTTGATGCCCGGGGAACGTTCACCTCCACCAAAGACGTGCTCAGCATGGAGG
>JAFGOU010000466.1 GCA_016926315.1 Chitinispirillaceae bacterium | reverse complement strand
TGTGATTGACAAGGGTGCTCTTTCCCGATCCGGAAACTCCGGTGACGCAGATGAACCTGCCAAGGGGAAAAACGGCGTCGATTGATTTGAGATTGTGTCCCGACGCTCCCCTGACGGTGAGGGTCTGGCCGTTTCCCGCGCGGCGGGCCGCGGGGAGCGGAATCGACCGCTTTCCGGAAAGGTAGGCGCCGGTGAGCGAGGAGGGAGAGGCAATCACTTCCGCCGGGGTCCCCTGGGCGATTATGGTGCCGCCATTGACGCCAGCGCCTGGTCCGATGTCGATCAGGTGGTCGGCGGCGAGCATGGTGTCGCGGTCGTGTTCGATCACCACGAGCGTGTTGCCGAGGTCGCGCAGGGCGAACAGGGTGGCAAGCAGTTTTTCGTTGTCGCGGGGATGCAGGCCGATGGAGGGCTCGTCGAGTATGTAGATCACGCCGGTGAGGCGCGACCCGATCTGCGTGGCGAGCCTGATGCGCTGAGACTCGCCGCCCGAAAGCGATGACGCGGTCCGGCCGAGCGTCAGGTAGGAGAGGCCGACATTGACGAGGAACTCGAGCCGCTGCCGCAGTTCCTTCTGAATGGGGGCGGCGATCCGCATCTGCCGCTCGCCGAGCTTCAGGCCGGTAATAAACCGTTGTACGGCGTCGATCGACATGGCCGAGAGCTCGGCGATGTTTTTTCCGTCGACAAGGACCGCCAGACTCTCTTTTTTGAGGCGCAATCCTTTGCATGAAGGACAATCGCGCTGGGTCATGAACCCTTCGATCCAGCGCCGTATCTCCTCGGAATGCGTTTCGCGGTAGCGGCGCAGGAGGCTCGGGATCACGCCCTCGAATTCCCGCAGAAATTCGCCGTGTCCCTCCCTGGAGCGGGCTTCCCAGCGCATGCGGACGCGTTCGCTGCCCGAACCATGAAGCAGGATTTTTTTCTGCTTTTCAGTGAGTTTTTCGTACGGGACGTCGAGCGGAATTGAGAAGTGGCGGCAGACCGAGAGCAGGATCTGATGGTTCCAGCTTCCCATGGTGGTGGCCGCGTTCCACGGAACAATCGCTCCTCCGGCAAGCGAAACGCTCCGGTCTGGCACCACCAGGTCGGGATCGAGTTCGAGCAGGTAACCCAGTCCGTGGCATGCCTCGCACGCGCCGAAAGGGTTGTTGAACGAAAACATGCGGGGCGTGAGGTCGTCGATGCTGATGTGGCAGTGCGGGCAGGCGAGACGCTCGGAGAAGACCATCGGCGCACCGCCGTTGCGGTCGACGAGAACCGTGCCGTTCGCGCTCATTTTCAGGGCGGTCTCGAGTGATTCGGTAAGCCGTGATTTTGAAACCGATCCGGCGATGAGGCGGTCCACGACCACCTCGACGGTATGCTTTTTGTTCTTGTCAATTTTGATCTCGTCTTCGAGCGAATACACCGTGCCGTCGAGCCGAACCCGCACGTACCCGTCTTTCGACAGTTTTTCGAACAGGTCGCGGTACTCGCCCTTGCGGCCCGAAACGACCGGCGCAAGAACCTGATACCGGGTGGCGTCGGGCAGTGCCGCCACCTGGTCGGCGATTTCCTGGACGCTCTGGCTCGCAATAACCCGTCCGCATTTCCAGCAGGTGGGCGTGCCGGCCCGGGCGTAGAGCAGGCGCAGATAGTCGTGAATCTCGGTGATGGTGCCGACCGTGGAACGCGGATTGTGGCTCGACGTTTTCTGTTCGATGGCAATTGCCGGGGAGAGCCCCTCTATGGCATCGACGTCGGGTTTTTCCATGAGACCCAGGAACTGGCGGGCATAGGCGGAAAGCGACTCGACGAACCGTCGCTGCGCCTCGGAATAGAGCGTGTCAAACGCGAGCGACGATTTTCCGGAGCCGGAAAGCCCGGTGATGACGGTCAATGAGCCCCGGGGAATCGCGACGGTGATGTTTTTCAGGTTGTGCTCGCGCGCGCCCCTGATAACGATCGACTGGTTCTGCATGAACGGAAAAAATAGCAGATGCGCCGGAACGACGCGGAGTATTATTCGGCCGCCGGCGTATCGTTTCCGCCGGGGGGAGGGGCACCGTTGCTATGATACTGCTGCCACGCCTTGAGGACCGTGTCCGCGACTTTGGCACGATCAAACGGCTTGAAGAGACAGGGGTGGCGGATCGATTTGTTGATTTTAATAAGCGTATGATTGGGGTTGTAGCCGAAACCGGTCATGAGTACCAGCCGGGAACCGACCATTTTTTTGTTTACAAGAGAAACAAACTCGTAACCGTCCATGTCGGGCATGGCGATGTCGGTCATCACCAGAAAGAAAACATTTTTTTCGAGGATATGAAAAGCACCGGCCGCGGATGAGGCGGTGGTGACTTCCCATCCAAGGGAGGTGAGGTACATGGTCAGAAAATCGAGAACATCCGCTTCGTCATCAACAACCAGAATCCGATGGTTTTTTTCTTTTTCTGATAAGCTCATAGGTCTTGTCGATAAGTTCCTGTTTGCCGAAAGGTTTCGTGATATAGGCGTCGGCGTTCATGATGCGTCCAACCATCTGGTCAACCTGCTGCGATTTCGCGGTAAGGATCGCGATCGGCACGTCGGCAAGCGACCGCTCCTGCTTGATTTTCCTGAAAACGGTCCATCCGTCCATCTTCGGCATGAGCAGATCGAGCAGGATGACGTCGGGGTGGTATGCTTTCGCCCTGTCGCAGGCGATTTCCGGGTCGAGAACCGATTCCACCTCGAAAAGCTCGGTTTCCAGCACCAGCTTGACCAGATCGGCAATGTCTTTGTCATCTTCGATCACAAGGATTTTTACGGGATCATTCATACCAGCTCCTCTATACTCCGAAAAATTCGGAAAAAAGCCAGCGCCAGTACCTGATGCAGACGCAGAGGGCGATAATGCCTGCCCCGAGACGCATCCCCAGCGTAACGAGCGGTGAAAGAGTGAAAGAAAGCATTCCAGCGGCTACTTCGGCCCCGCTGGCCGTACAGACCAGAAAAATCGCGGCATAGATCCCCAAAAACCAGGGCGGCGTTTTCATGGCGTCGCCAAGGCACTTGCTCAGATAGGCGAGCACGAGCATGAGGAGCGCCACGGAGAGATCGAAAAAGACCACGGTTGGTTCAATCATACCGTCACTTCCGGACCTTTCGCATGAGAACGTAGAGACTCAGGCTGCTGAACATCGAGGTGACGATCGCACCGGCAAGCGCGATCCTCGACGCCATTGCCAGAAACAGAGAACCGTTCCGGGCCGCAAGAAGCGTCGCAAGAAACACCAGGGAGAGTACCATGGAAACGAGAAACCCCCAGCGCGGGGAGGAGCGCTGGAAATTTTTACGGTAGAACAGCGACACCAGCACGGCAAAGACGTTGAGCACCACGAAGCAGAGCACATACCCGGTAAAAAGCACGTATTCAAGCGGGGTTGACGACAGGATGGCCATTATTTTTTTCCGAAAGCGTTTACGAATGCGTCTTTGGGGGTTGAGTGCGTAATGCCGCTCATGATCCCCTCCCGGCCGCTGAATTTCTGCTCGACCTCAATGCCGCGGCCCGTGATCTTGAAGCACCTGATGTCCTTCTGGTGGTCACTGCCGCGCATTTTGAGAATACAGACCGCCTTTTCGATGGCGCTGTCGATTTCAACGTATCGCAGTATCATGTACGAGTCGACAATGAACGGAATTTTGCTCGACATCTGGGTGACCGGGCCGAGCAGGCTGTCGTTTTCGCGCAGCAATATACTCGTGACGTTCTCCCGTTTGAGCGAGTTTATGAACGTCCGCTCTATTTCGCGGAGCTCATGCGGGTCGAGCGCAAGGGATTCGAAATGGGTTATGCTGTCGACGGCCACGCGCTTGATTCCCCTCTCCTCGATAAGCGTCACGAACTGCCCGTCCATCTTGGAGAGCTCGTCGATGGCCGTCTGCGGGTCGGAAAAAACGATTTTAAGCTTTCCTTCCGATTCGAGACGCTTAAAGTCCCAGCCGAACTGCATGGCGTCGTGGTAGTACTGCTGGGGAAACTCTTCAAACGTAATAATAAGACCGGGCTCGTTGAACTGGGTGATGCCGTTGTAGATGAACTGCATGGCAAGCGTTGTTTTGCCGGTGCCGGGCGCGCCTTCGAGCAGGTTTGACGACCCGCAGAGAAGTCCTCCGGAGATCATCTTGTCGAACGCCTTTATGCCGAACGGTGTGCGTGGTGCATTCATGACTTTTCCTTTGAATCAGGAGAACAGCTTTATAATAACGGCCTTCTGGACATGCAGCCGGTTTTCTGCTTCGTCAAAAGCGACCGATACCGGCGAATCGAGAACATCGTTCGTTATCTCTTCACCCCGGTGCGCCGGGAGACAGTGCGACACCAGAACGTCGGACGGGGCCTTCGAAAGCAACGCCTTGTTGACCTGAAACGCCATGAAGGCGTTTTTCCGGATCTCCTGCTCCTTCTCCTGCCCCATGCTCGTCCAGACGTCGGTGTAGATGGCGGTTGCGTCCACGACCGCGGCATGAGGATCGTTGGTCACGGAGATCGAGCTTCCGGAAGATTTCGCCGCCGTTGCGACTTTTTCCAGGAGCGCCGGTACGGGTTCGTAACCTTTGGGACACGCCACCGTAAAATGGTATCCCAGTTTCGCGCAGATCACCATGATTGAATTACAGACATTATTGCTGTCCCCTATGAAAACTACCTTTTTCCCCGCCGCCGCCGCTCGTTGTTCATCGAGCGTCATGGCAAAGGCAAGGGCCTGACAGGGATGGAAGGTATCGGTAAGCGCGTTGATGACCGGAATGGAACTGTATTTTGCCAGCTGGACGACCGTGGCGTGACTGAACGTCCGGGCAACGATCAGGTGAACCAGCCGCTCGAGGTTACGGGCCACGTCTTCGACGCTTTCCCTTTTCCCGAGGCCTACCATGTCCGATGTCAGGGTAAGGGCATGCCCGCCGAGTTCATGGATGGCGGTCTCGAAGGTGATACGGGTGCGCAGCGACGGTTTTTCGAAAATGAGCACCCCGGTCCTGTTGGCGAATGTTTTCTGCTCCTTTGAAAAGCGGTTCCGCTTGCACTCCCGCCCCAGGGCGATGATGTTTCTGATTTCATCGGGAGTGAATTCCAGCAGGGAGAGCAGGTCTTTGTGTTTGTTCATGGAAAACGGCCGCCAGACAAGAAAACCGGACAGGAATAACCGTACCATTCCGGCACCGGTTATGTAAAATAAAATAATAGTTCCCACCGGTGCCACGGCAACAAATTCATCCGCCGGTATTCCGGGATGGCCTTCCGGGAGGAATTCGCTTTCGTCATTTAACTCTTGGCAAAGGGAAAGCATAATAGCTATTTTATGCCGGTACGCCGTTTGCTTTCGGGATTTTCGCCTGTGGCGGGCGGGAACCGTGCGCGGCGCGCATCATCATCACACCAGGAGGCCGATAGTGGAAATCACCGAGGTCCGCATAACTCTCCGCTGCGAGGAGAAGCTCAAAGCGTTTGCGAGCATTACGTTCGACAACGCCTTTGTCGTGAGAGGGCTCAAGGTCATCAGCGGTTCCCATGGCTATTTCGTGTCCATGCCGAGCCGGCGAAAAAGGGACGGAACGTTCCAGGACCTTGCCCACCCGATCTCCAACGAGCTCAGGAAAAAGATCGAGGAGCGGGTCCTCGACGCCTTTGAGCAGGAGTGGAACTATCAGAACGACGCCGGAAACGCCGCACAGGAGGCGGTCATGGAGGCCGAAGTCGGAAACCGCCGCTGAGCGTCCTCTCGCCCCCTTACGGCCGCGGGAGTGGTTGTTTGGTCTTGTTTTTGCGCTACCTTGTCGGTATAATCATAGCGTATGGAAATTACTGAAAAGTGCCGGCACCATGGTCGTACCATTGTTCAACTCGATTTCGGCGGAGTCAAGGATACCGATGAGATCAAAAACCGTATTGCCGCCTACCGGCCGTTCATCGCCTCACACCCCAAACGGTCGCTCCTGGTTCTCACCAACCTTACCGGCTGCGCGGTCAACAAACAGACGGTAGAGTTTTTCAAGGAGTTCACCGCGCATAATAAACCGTATATCATCGCCTCCGCCGCTTTTGGCCTTACCGGGTTTACCAGAATTTTCGTCAATGCGGTAAACTCCTTCAGCAAGCGCGATATCGCCCACTTCGACGACCCCGAAAAAGCTAAGAACTGGCTGGTGACCAGGTCCTGACCCCCTTTTTACCTGCTGTTTTCTGGCCGAAAACGTTTTTTTCTCCGTAACGGAGTCCGCGCGTTTTTTCCTTGTTATATTCATGCATGAACACGGTGCTGTTGCAGAAACTGCTTCAACCACCCTGACAAAGGAGTTCATCCATGAACAGGTGCCTTGTCCTCGGAGTACTGCTGGTAACCATGCTTGCAGGTTCGGCTTCGGCAGTCGGCGCGCTCTTCGCCCGCCGCCCCCTGTCGAATGATTCAATGAAAACGCTCTGGCTCACCAACTATAACGCCGACGTCACGATCACGGACCAGATCGCGGTGACGCATGTCGACCAGACGTTCAGGAACGAAACCAGCCAGCAGCTCGAAGGGATCTTCGTGTTCCCGCTGCCGGCGAATGCCATCGTCACCGAGCTCGCGCTCTGGATCAACGGCGTGCGCACCGTTGCCTCGGTCAAAGACCGCGATACCGCGCGGCAGATCTTCGACAGCCTGATCAGGCCGCGGGTCGACCCGGCGCTGCTTGAATACATGGGGAACAATTCGTTTCAGCTCCGGGTGTTTCCCATCGACCCGTCAGGCGTCCACCAGGAGCGGCGCATCGAAATTACCTATGCAGAACTGCTGCCCTATACGCTGAGTCAGGTCGAATACCGGTTCTTTCTCAAGACCACCGGCGCCTCTCCCAAACCGCCGAAGCGGTTTTCCCTTGGGTATTCCCTGACTACCCAGAAAAAAATTCTGGCGCTCACCTCGCCGAGTCACCAGGGCAGCGCCGGATATTACGTGACAAAAAAAAGTGATTACGGGTATGAGGGAGTTTTCGGTGATGAAAACGCCTTCTCCGACAAGGATTTCAGGCTCACCTACAAGCTCGAATCAGAAGGGTATGCGCTGAACAATCTGACCTATGTGCCGAAACCCGGAATGCCGGACGCCATGTTTTTCGACTCCACGGGCGACGATCCGTATTACGTGCTCTGGGTGACCACGCCGGATACGGTAAAAATTCTAGGGAAAAATGTCGTTTTCATTGCCGATATTTCAAGTTCCATGTCCGGCACGCGGATAGCACAGCTTAAAAGTGCGTTGAAATCCATGGTCGCGCTGCTCAACCCCGCGGACCTTTTCAATATCGTGGTTTTTTCATCTTCCGCCCGCTCCTTCAGGGCCGATCTCGTGACCGCCACTGCCGCGGAAAAAGCCGCGGCCGCCGCATTCGTTGACCAGCTTACCGAAATGGGCCTTACCAACATGGAAGACGCGTTCAAGCTGGGTCTTTCGTCCGCATGGAGCGATACCACGGTGAATTCGGCGGTGTTCCTGACCGACGGCAAACCGACCTGGCCGGTCAGCTCCACGCCGCAGAGCGTACGCGACACGGTCAAGGCGTACAATAAGGCCGGTATCGCGGTCTATTCGTTCGGTATCGGGGAGGAGATCGAGGAACCGTTCCTGCGGGCGGTTGCGAAAGAAAATAACGGGACCTACGCCGGTATTTCCGTGGATGACAGCATCGCCTCCATCATGACCGCGTTCATGCGCATGATCTCCTACCCGCTCATAAAGAATTGCGCGATCAGCTACAGCGGGCTTGCCACCTCGGAAGTGCTGCCCAATCCGCTGCCGAACCTGCTCGCCACCGCCCAGCTCACGGTACTCGGTCGCTACAAGGGCACCGGCTCGTGGGATGTCTCTTTTACGGGAAGATCGGGCGCCTCCCCGATCACCCTGACGCAGAGACTCGCGTTTCCCCAGGGAGAAAAAAGTCACCCCTTTATCCCGCGTATGTGGGCTTCGGCAAAGATCAATGCACTGCTTGATCAGATCGCCCTCTACGGCGAGCGGCCCGAACTCAAGGACGCGGTCAAGCGGCTCGGGATAAAATACGGGCTGGTCACGCCGTATACGTCACTGATCGCGATCGAGACGGCGACCAGGCCGGGACAGGTGGTGGAGGACAAGACCCATAAGACGCCCGGACGATTGGCGTTAACCCCGAACCTGCCGAACCCGGTGGTGACCTCGACCATGCTGCGATATGCCGTTCCCGTGCGTTCCATACCGCAACGGGTCTCGATTAAAATCTACGACGCCCGCGGCAGGCTGGTGCGGAACCTGGTGGATGATATGACCATGGGCGGAAATTTTATGGTCAAATGGGACGCGAATGACGGCAAGGGAAAACGGGTGACCGCGGGACTTTACCTTGCGGTGCTGGAAGCGAACGGCGCGCGGGCGATGATCCGGATACGGGTGGTGTAAAGGATACACTGGCCGCCCTGTTCCAGGGGCGACCCTCTCATAGAAGGCTCCCTGAAATCCCCTCTCTTCCGTAGCTGGAGGGAGGGGGGAAGGGGGGGTACGACACAGTCGTTCTTTACGCGGAAACGTTTTTTGCCACCCGATAGCAAAATGACCCGATGGTTGTTACATTATGATCAAGGAGCACAGGTAGATGAAGATACAAACAGCGATTCTCTTTTGCCTGGCGGGTACCCTTTCCTTTGCCGAGGTCCGCTATGGCCGGATTGATATGTTGCACCGGGAGCAGGGCATTGACCTGGACAGCGGTCTGGTCCGGGTTACCGGTTACATCTTCGGACGTCCAAGCCCGTACCTTCCCGGCTCCATGCATGACCCTTTATTCAACGCCGATTTTGCCCTGAGTCCGCAGGGACTGCTCTGGTGCAATTGTGATGGTAACGGCTGCCTGACTTTTTTTCCAACGAACAAATGCAATGTACCGTTCAAGGATCTTATCGCTCTTGATTCGTTGCCGCTTTCGGACACCACGCTTTTTAACAGGATTTCCGAGTTACCGGTAAACACGGCAACGTTCAGGGTGCCCGATACCGGCGGTTTGTATCTCATCCAGACAAATCAGGGACGAATCGCCCTTTTTAGAATAATCAGGCGGATCATATGGGACGTTGATATCTGCGGAATAGTCCAGCGCTGCCCCATGGCGCTGGAAATCGAATGGTGGTACCAGGATAACGGTTCCACCGATTTTCGCGACCTGACACGCTTGACTGAAAGACAGAAAAAGCGCACACTTCAATCGCTTAATTCAACAGTTAATAGAAAATGGCCTAGAGTCTCCGGACGCTACATACCGATATATGATCTGCGTGGACGCAAAGTTTCTGCCTCTGTGAAGCGTGAGTCAATCAGGGCTCCGGGTGTATATTTTTCAGGCAAGCCGCTGGGAAGAATAGTAGTACCAGGTTATTAAGACCACGGCTGTTGATGTTTGTCCCCCCCCCATAATCGACTTTTATCCACGGCAATGGATAATAGTCTTGACTTTTATCCATCACAATATATTTTAGTCGTATATGAACCGGACACAAACGACCGCTATTGTTCGCGACCTTTCGAAAAAGATAGTTTTTCTGATTGGCCCGAGGCAGGTTGGTAAAACTTGGCTTACGCGTGAGATCGGAAAACAATTCGAGCGCACGGTGTATCTCAATTACGACCATGCCCCTGACCGGGAGGTGATCCGTGAAGAGGCCTGGCTTGATACTACTGAGCTTCTTATTTTCGATGAGCTTCATAAAATGCCTGATTGGAAAAATTACCTGAAAGGCGTTTATGATACGAAGCCCGCCCTTTTGAAGATCATCGTAACCGGAAGCGCACGGCTGGATTTCCAGCGACAATCCGGGGATTCCCTTGCAGGTCGTTTTTTTACCCACCGGCTCCTGCCGCTCAGTATCAAAGAGCTTTCCGCTACCGGATATCGCGATGGCCTCGACCGGCTTATCGATCGTGGCGGTTTTCCCGAGCCATTTTTATCCGAAACCGATGTGGATGCCAATCGCTGGAGACAGCAGTATGTTGACGGTCTCATCAGTACCGATATTCACACTTTAAATGCGATACACGACCTGCGGGCAATGCAGCTTGTGCTTGCCATGCTTCAGAACAGGGTTGGTTCGCCCGTATCATTCACTTCAATCGCGCGGGATATCGGCGTATCGTCGACAACGGTGCTTAAATATATTCAGGTTCTCGAATCGCTTTATATCGTTTTTCGCGTTACGCCTTATACGAACAACATCGCACGTTCGCTACTGAAGGAACCAAAGATTTATTTCTTCGACACAGCAATGGTCAAAGGTGATCCGGGGGCGAGGCTTGAAAATTGCATTGCCGTTTCACTGTTGAAGCATGTTTGCGGGTTAACCGATTATCAGGGTGAATCCTGGTCTCTCAATTATCTGCGCACCAAGGACGGGCGTGAAGTCGATTTTTGCCTTGTACACGACAACCGTGTTATACAAGCAATTGAAGTTAAAACCGTTGAACGAAGGGTGAGTGATAACCTGCGATATTTCAGTGAAAGGTACGATTTTAAAGGGATACAATGTGTTAAAACCCTTTTGCAGGAACATAAAGAGAACGGTATTGAACTGCGAAACGCCGCCAGGTTTCTGGAAGAGCTATTTCTATAATTTTCAGGGTACGAGCTCACGGTATCTTTTTGCTACACCGCGCTGAAGGAAAATGGTTTAACCGCTTAACTTTTTCCTTGACTTTTCCCCTGTTTCCGGCTACAATAATACAACGTGCCCCTTTATTCTATAAAGACGTGGCGTTATAGGAAGCAGGTTTGGGGAGCCAAAAACCAGAAAAGGTGACTGTTTTGCCGAGATTGCCAGTATTTTCCACCCGCTTGTCCAGCGCCGGCGCTGTTCCACTCTGCGCTCTGCTTCTGTTTATTTCCGCCATTCCGCTCGATGCCCTGAACAGGATGTACTGGGGTTCAACCGCCACCCCCTCCAATTTCTGGGTCAGGAACATGCCGGTCGACTCGTTTGGCGATTCATACTCACGCCAGTTTTTCCTGAGCTGGAAAATGGATTCCGCAACCGGTATAAATGACGGGGAGATCCACCGGTTCAAGACCTCGCGCAGGTCACCTTTTACCGCGGCGGACACCGGTTCGCCAAATAACCTTCTTCCCGCATCATCGCTCGACGGGACCCTGGGATATGTCCAGATCCACACCGCCACCTACAATCTATTTTCCAACCGGCACGCCGCCGCGGACCCTGAATTTTCAGTCCCGGAAAGCTCTGCCACGCGCGTCATCCTGAAGCTTGCCGGCAGGAAGATCCAGAATATGACGGCATCCTGTTCTCTCATGACCCAGTGGACCGTCTATCCGACCGGTCAGGTGTTCAGGTATGACAGTATCTACGGCAACACCGAGCAGATTGATTCGATACAGTTCCGGTTTTATCAAAAGCATGATGCGGGAATTATCGGTTTTGGCGATAAATTCAAGGCCCGGGGCGGTATCTCCTCGGCAACAATGATCCAGGACCTGCTGTGCGCATTTCTCACCATGCGCGATAACACCGGGCCGGTGGCAAACCCGTTTGCATCAGCCGGCGATACGGTCATGATGCAGCAGCTCTCATCGATCAGCAGCGGGATCGTTTTCAGGGAATCGTCCCTCTGGCCGGCAGCCAACAAGCCCTATGAAATGGCCTTTTACATGGACATTCAGCACGAAAACCTTGCTTCGCCGCTCGTTGATTCGATCGCGAACGGCATCCAGTATATAGGACCGCTCGCCATGGTCACCGGGACCGCGGTAACCACCACCTCGGGAGACGTGAACGGTGATGGGTTTAACGAACGCGAAGGCGCCTATGTCGTGTCAGCCATTTCCAATACCGTTCATTTCAAACTGCCCGCCCATGGCGACACCTGCCGTTTTTATCCGGCCTTCAGGATCACCAATTATACGGCGGGCGTTCCGCCGGCACATGTCGCCGTCGATTCCATGGACCTGGTCGAGGGCGTCAATTATAACGCGTATGTCAATAGCGTCGCCGGCGAACTCGTGATTCAGTTCGGGATGGTGGCGAGGGACACCGCAGACATCTATCTTTCGGCGGCAGTTCCGCTCGAGGATTATTCGACCTGGCCGTATCACCATGATTTCATTCTGAACACAAAGGCATCCGGCGCCAACGTGACCGGCGACGTGTTCAATTTTCCGGTGCTGGTCAGGATCAATCAATCCACCTTCGTCGATTTTCCACATGTCCTCCCCGGCGGGGCGGATATCCGGTTTGCCAAGTCCGACGGCAGACATCTGGCCTATGACATCGAGCGGTGGGTGGATGGCGCATCCGACAAGGACACCGCCGAAATATGGGTGAAGCTTGATACGGTGAGGGGAAACGACTCCACGCAGTTCTTCAGGATGTATTACGGCAAGAGCGGGGTGACCGGCAGGTCAAACAGCGGCGCGGTATTCAACGAATCGAACGGGTTTTCCGGCGTCTACCATTTTTCCCCGGGTTCCGGCGCAATGAACGACGCCACCGGGCGTAACCCGGCCTTAAATGCCGGTTCTGTCCAGACAACCGGCCCGATCGGTTCCGCCCGCGGTTTCAACGGCAGCTCGCAGTACCTGACGCTGGGAACGGGTTTCGGCCTCAATCCTGCGTATATGACCATCGCCGCATGGGTAAATGGCGCATCGTTCCCGGAAACCATTAATAACATCTGCTCCCGGTCTGGAACGCCGGCGTACCGTTTGGCGGTCAACAGTACCGCCAAGCCGGTCGCCCAGATTTCGAGCGGTGCAACGCAAACCGCGACCGACGCCGGAACGATCGCCACCTCGTCATGGCACCACCTCGTATTCTCGTATGACGGGTCCATGCTCAGGCTGTACCGGAACGGGACCCAGACCGGATCCACTCCCGGATCGGGACCGATTACCCCTGTGCCATCGGACACCACCTTTATTGGGAAAGGAAATACCGGCCAGTATTGGAATGGTCTTATTGACGAAATACAAATATCCGCAACCGACCGTTCCCCCGACTGGATACAGCTCTGCTATGAGAACCAGAAGCAGAGCCAGGCGCTGGTGGATATTCCCCCGGGAAAGATCAATTGGGTCGGCGGTACTAACGCCCAGTGGGGAAACCCGGCCAACTGGTCGCCGTCGCGGGTGCCAAAGGGAAAAGACACGGCATTGTTTGCATCAGGCGCGGCGCCCTGTTCGCTCATGGTAAATGATACCGTTGGTGCTATAACCTTTACTAACGGGTATTCCGGGGTGTTTGCCTTCAACAATAAAATACTCAGTGTCTCGGCGGATGCGGATTGTCGAAGTGGAGGGCTTTTCATTTCTCCTGGAAGCCTGCAATTTATCGGTTCTGAAAACCATTCTTTTATTCCGCACGCAGGGGTTGTTGTTGCCAATCAAATCATCATGAGCGGTACTGGGGTGACTACGGTAGCGTATAACGGCATAAAATGCGGACAGCTTACGATACCCAGCGGCACCATGAATCTTGCTGCCGGACTTATTGATTCGGTATATGCCGGCATTAGCCTTGCCGCAGGCGCTACGCTTGATTTTGGATCAAGTACGGTAAAGTTCTCGGGTATTTCGCTTTCCTTTGCATCTTCAGGAACGATAATTGCCGGGACGGGAACCCTCGATTTTTGTAAAAGTACCGGAAATGCACAGACCTTTATTCCCCAAGCGATGACCGAACATCCGGCAATAAGCCATACGGGAAGCGATACATTGCGCCTGTCAACCAATCCGCTTCGCGCAAAATCGTTTTCGCAGAGCGCAGGAACGTTAGACCTGAACAATGTGGACATCGACACCCTCATAGGGGACCTGACGATAACGAACGGAACATCGTCGAGCCTTCTCAACCTTGCCGGCCGCACCATCAAGGCAGGCGGCAACGCGACGCTTTCGGGCCAGTCCGGTAACCTCCTGAACCTGGCGCCTGGCGCCAACTGGAACCTCAAAGCGGGCGGCACCCTGACTGCGGGTTTCGCGGCTATCGGTAATTGCACGGCAACCGGAGCCGCCGGCACCGCCACCAACTCCTACGACCTTGGCGGGAACTCGAACTGGGCTTCGATTACCGGCAATCCGCGTATCGAGCCGGGAGCGTCCAACCTGTCGATCGGCGGCGGCTGCTTCACCGATAAAGATTCCATTCCGCTCATGCACCTCCGCATGCTGACCTCGCCGGCAGAGGGCGCCTATGTCGATACCATCAGGGCAAAAATGACAAAAGGAAATATCGGCGCCATCAACTACATGCGCCTGTTCGCCGATATCGACCGCAACGGCACGTTCAATCCGCCGACCGATTCCTGGATCAAGGACACCACGGTGACCGTTGCCGACTCATCGATCTGCTTTGCGCGCGGAGCCGTGCAGCACCTCGACAGCCTTGATGTCAAGGACACCGCGGAGTACTGGCTGGTCATGGACCTGAACAACGCAACCCTGAGCTCGACCGATACTTTTATGTTCAGCGCAACGCCGTCGCTGTCAACATTCAGGGGAAAGACGAGTTCTCTTGAGGTCAGCGGCGGGGGATCGATGGTTATGGGCGACACCGCCTGGGGCATGCAGGGCGGATTGACGCTTGCTGTCGGTGACAGTAACGGCGTGATCGGAAAACCGGTTATCACCGACGAGGACTCGATCCTGTGCATGCATTTCACTCTTTCCGCGACATCGGTCGAGAAAGTGTATCTCGACACCATGCGGGTACGCATGAGCAAAGGCAACCGGATGGCAATCGACAAAGTATCGCTTTCCCGGGATGACGGCACCAACGGCTCCTATGAGCCGACGATCGATTCGCTTGTTTGGGAAACAACGGTTGCCACGGATTCGGTCGCGACCTTCTGGCAGCTCGGCGGGTTTGACAGCGTCGCGGCATCGGCATCACAGGGCTACTGGTTTGCCATGAATTTGAACAGCAATGCCATCAGTGCGGCAGACACCTTCCAATTCAGCTTAAATGCGGGCTCAATGGTCATACACGGCGCATCGTCGAATGCGGGATTCCCGGTAGAAGGCGGTACGATTCTGGGCGACACGGTTCCGGGTGACGAGGCGCCCTATGTCAACGAGGTGACCGCCTCCACACTCTCCGGCAGCTACGGCATTGGCGCGACCATCACCATAACGGTCATTTTCAGCAAAAACGTGAATGTCGCCGGCGGCGTACCGGTTTTGACGCTTGAAACCGGAACCACGGACCGGGAGGCGACCTATTCGGGCGGTTCGGGAACGAACACCCTTATCTTCACCTATACCGTCATGGCCGGCGATGCTGCGGCGGATCTGGATTATATCAGCGGCACGTCGCTTGACCTGAGCGGAGCCACGATAAAGGATGCGGGTAACCATGATGCCTCCGTACTACTGCCGACTCCGGGGACGACCGGATCTCTCGGCGATACGAAGGACATAAGGATTGACGGTACTGCGCCGACGGTCGCCCCGACCTGCCTGACCTCGCCCAATGGCGGCGAAGTCTGGGCAGCGGGCACGAGCCAGAGCATCACCTGGAACACGGGCGACATCAGCGACGTGCTGCT
>JAFGOU010000465.1 GCA_016926315.1 Chitinispirillaceae bacterium | reverse complement strand
TTTACCGTAATGAGATTTCTCCTCACTACGTTCGTCGAAATGACAGGTATGGTGTATCTCGTGCATACTATTATGAGACCGTTAATACTATGTAAAAGTCCTGTAATAAAGAAGGCTCCGGAGCCATCCATGGCTTCCGGTGCTCCTCTTTCCCTCTGCCGGGGAACGGGACCGCACTGCGGTCACCGTAACCGCGGGGTACCGTACTGATCCTCGGTCCCTTCAATGATCTCCTTCGCTGCCATCCAGTTCCTGCCAAAGTTATTAAGCTTCGGATCAACGACCATCTTGTCAAGCACAATCGACCGTTTCCCGCTTACATTCGGCCATTCCTGCGTGTTGCTGCCGCCGGCAAACACCACCCGGTCCATGATCGCGCCGTTTTTTTCGCGGATGGTGATCCAGTTACCGTTTCCGGAAAGATCGAGGGCAGAGGCTGTCGGGTGATAGGTGTCGACCCAAGGGAGCGCCTTACGGCCGAATACAAAGGTCTTTCCCGCAGCGACGACCACTCCCGTAAAAACACGTTTTGCACCGTCAATTTCCACAATGATCGTATCGAACGTCAGGTCGCCAGCTCCCGGATTGTACACTTCGACATATTCGGAATCGTTTGCCGCGTACATGATTTCGGTCATAAGCAGCTTCCCGTTTTCGATTGTCGCCGTATCGGTACCGGTAATACTGCCGCTTACGTTCGTGATCCCGGGCAGCAGCACCCCCATGTCAAACGAGAGCGTTCCGGGCGCAGAGGCAAAGTTGAGTACGATGTTGTCCATGACGCAGGCATTGAAGGTCAGTTCGCTGGAAGCCGAATAGAGCGTGTCCCTGTTGACATCCACGGAGGCGACCAGCAGAAGGCCACGGGTATTATGCGGAATTTTTTCAAGTGAAAGGTAGATCTTGCTTGCCCGTTTTGCCCGCGCGACCCACGGTTGACCGCTGCCGGTGGCAAATGTCGCAAATACCGAATCGACCGTTGTGGGTATATTGTCAAGCTGTAGGTAGATGGAGCCGACGGCCGGAATGAGCATGACGGTCAGGGGTGTGACGACATTCGGGTCGATCCGCACGCTGCGGTGGGCGATGGAATCAATATGGATAAGCGAGCCGGACTTATCAACAGTAAATACCCGCACCTCCTGGTCCTTGCCCGCGGGAATGTTCTTCACGGTCAGGGTACTTACCGGCAGGGAAAGATCAAATGGGCTGCTCGCGCGGAACAGCGGTAACCCTCCGCCACTAATCTCAATAACAATACTGTCACAAAGACCGACACCTGCGATGGCGCTTTTCGAAAGCCCGTTTTTAAAAATACAGGTGCGGATTTCCAGGGAACCGCTCTCCCTGCTGTCTGTCGCAGAAAGCGGCATCTTGCCACAGGACGGGAATAAAAAGGAAAAAAAGGCAATTGATACTGCTGCCGCTGCTTTGTTAAGAGGAAAATTGGACATACCGTCTCCTTTGTTTAGGGTTAATTTTTCAGGAGTGGTCAGAACAATCAAAAGGTATGCCAAAACAATTTTCTCTTTTATTCACCTATTATTCAGCGAGATACGTTTCATTCGTCTTTTAATCTGATTGATAGTTAATTTGCATACCTGCGACTTTCAGTGAAATAAATCGCATATTTGCACCTGGCAAAAACCCACCCGCAAAGACTGACAAACAGGAATTCACTGCACCGTAGGCACGGTATAACAGGCAAATTGCAGGGAAAGATTTGCGGAGGGCAGGTAGGACCGGCCTGGCAGATCCTGCGCTATTGTTCGACATTTATCAATATCCCGGAGGGAGGAACATCCCCTCCCGGGTTTCTTCAGATATAAGACGGTTAACAATTTCGGGATAAAAAAGGCCGGCTGTTATTCAGCCGGCCTGTTGGCGCTTACTGCTACCACTCTGTCGGGAAGAACCTACTTCACGGCATCAATAGTGCAATAAAAAGGCCAGGTGATACCATTCGAATATCTTATTGATAAATATCATTTTACAGCAGATACCCTTCTTCCAAACAGTCGCATTTTTGCAAGCAGTATGCTATTGACGCATTTTAGCGACTGAATTCATAGCCAGTCATCAACATTATATTCTTATCAGCTGACCAGATGGCTGCAGAAGGCGACCATTGCAAGAAATTGTGAAGATTTGCCGCAGGAATACCCTAAAAATGACGCAACTCTGATCGTTGATAATAAGGACTTAATAACAGAAGGGAATCATCCAGAAAGTCGCAATAGTGCAATGACAAATTCTAGGAAACAACCACAGGTGGGATTGGACACTCGAGCGCATCTGCAACGGTTCTCAGGTATTCTGCTTCATTAAGGGTAATGAGCCCATCGGTTGAGGCAACCGCAAAACAGGCGTTGAGAACCTGACGCTTGACTATGGGGACAAGTCGTTCCAGCTTTTCCAGGTTATGGTCAAGAGATTTCAGCGAGCAGTTGTCGCGGGGCAGGAGCTTGTGATTTGCCCCTTTCAGAACCGCGGCTCCGGTTGCAAAGGCTTTTTCCGCCATACCAGGAGAATCAGTGCCTTCCCAGGCAAGCACCGAGAGAAGCACGGATAGTTCCTCTGCCACCGCATGTGTTGATTGGATCGGCGGGCCTGGGGAGACGTTTTTTAAAAACCGTGGTTCCAGGGTACGCCGCACCATTCTCATAAGCATGTATTCGAGCAGGTCTATTTTTTGGTCAGCCTCAATAAGCGTTTTCAGCAGTGCAACGAAGGTTTGATACTCCTTTTCATTCATAGACCGGAGAGCATTTATCGACAGGGTGAATACCGTCGCGTAGGTGCCGCGGTCGAGCCGTTCCGCGATATGCCCGATTTCCGGGAGACGCTGCGAGAGCCGCACGTCTGCTTTCTTCACTGCCTCAACCTGGCGTTCCCGCACCGCCGCTTCGCCGGAAAGCAAAAGCGCGACGATCGCGGATTGTGCGCCGATCCGGTCCATCATGGCCAGCCGGAGCCGGTTGGGCACATCGCTGACAAGCTGTGATGAATAAGCGACATGTTCTGCCGTCGGTGCTCCAACACTTGCGAGAAGCAGCGCCGGGTCGAATCGCTGAGGTGCAGGCCTGGCAATGGAACGTGACTCGATCGGTGGCGCACCGGCATGAGCATCGGACCGAAGGGCGACCGTAACAACAGGAAACTCCCCGTCAAAAGCCGGCTCGATCGCCTTGATTCGCTGCTGCAGCGGCGGATGGGTTGCAAACAGATTCGACCAGAACCCGGAAAGGCCGCTTGCAAAAAAGAGGTGGCTTGCCTGCGATGCGTTCGGGTGCATGATCCTCGACCCGTCGGCCAGACCGCCGATTTTTTTCAGCGCACCTGAAATCCCGATGGGATTCCGGGTGAACTGAACTGCGGATGCATCGGCAAGGAATTCCCGGTTGCGTGAAACTGCCGCCTTTATCAGGTTGCCGAAAAATACGCCGATATAACCGATCACAAGCAGCGCAACGGCCACCAACATGACCACCGCGACTCCGCCGCCGCTCTTTCCTTTTGAACGAACCCGCACGCCCCTTCCCCTGCCGGTGCCTCGCAGTACCCAGTAACCGATCTGGCCTATGACCAGTATTCCAAAGATAAACCCCATGAGCCTGATATTGAGACGCATGTCACCGTTTAAAATGTGGCTGAACTCATGTGCGATTACCCCTTGCAGCTCATCACGCGTCAGATAGTTCAAACATCCCTGTGTTACGCAAACTGCTGCGTCGCTTGTTTTCCACCCTGCCGCAAACGCATTAACCCCCTGTTCTTCAATAATATACACGCTCGGCATGCCGGTCCCGGACGCAATAGACATTTCCTCGACCACATTAAGCAGCTGTTTTTCCTTTACCTCCCTGGTATCGCTCTCCACTCTTCGGGCGCCAAGCATCTCCGCCACCGCCCTGCCACCCTTTTTAAGCTGCTGCATTTTAGATAAACTTCCGGCAACCACGATAGTCAGCGTAATGCCGACTATCGCAACAAAAAGCTCGGGCTGGAGCGTGTGCGCTATTGCTTTGTTAACAAGAAGGATCGCGGCAATCACGACATAAAGCGCAACGATAATCAGGACCACGGCGGCAACAAAGGAGATGACGAGGAGCACTGTTTTTTTACGCGCCTGTTCCTGCCTGGTGAAAAAATCCATGGTGGTGACTAAAGTGTATCCCCTCCCCTCCGGTGTTTCAACCGTTTTTTTACCAATTGATCCTTACCCTCCTGCACGATACAATCATGACAGACCGTATGAACCATTCCTCATTGCTCCTTTCACCGGATTTGGCGACAGGTTTGCTTAACGACCGTTGCGGCAGCAACCTCGAACGGATAGTCCTATGAAGGCCAGCCATTCCCTGTTGAAGCAGCCCTTTCTGCATACCGTTTTATTCGGCATATACCCGGTGGCGTTCCTGTATTCTCACAACAGCGCGAATATGGACTTCTTCGATACCGTGCCGCCGTTGTTATGTCTGCTGGCGCTGACCGCGCTGCTTCTTCTGATCGCTTATGCCGCGGTAAAAGAGCGCCACACGGCAGGCATGATCGTTTCGCTGTTTTTCATCCTTTTTTTCTGGTGCGGTCCGGTCATTGAGGTCGCAAAAAAATGGCATATTGCGTCATGGTATTTCGGCAGAATACGGTACCTGCTTCCGTTCTGGTTCCTCATGTACGGTGCGCTCGTTTATGTTCTGTATCGAATGAAAAACAAAACGCCAAAAGCCGCCTTCATCCTGAATACCTCGGCCATTGCGATAACCGTTCTTTCCCTTGCCGGCGCCGGCATCCAGCTCGTCAAACGCAATGAAATCGGCGCCATAACCGTTACGACGACCGGACCGAACGACCCGAAAATCACCACCCCGGAGCACGGCCTTCCGGACATCTACTACATCATCCTTGACGGATATGCAAGCTCCGCCACGCTGCAAAATCTGTTTGATTTCGACAACTCCCCGTTTACTGAAATGCTGGAGGATCGCGGTTTTTTCATCGCTTCCCGCAGCTTCAGCAATTATGCCACGACCTTTCTCTCTCTTTCATCTTCGCTCTCGATGGGTTATGTCAATTTTCTGGCCGACAGCCTCGGCAAGGATGCCACCGACGAAACGATCGCCTATCGCATGATAAAAAACAGCCGCATCGCAAACCGGTTGCGATCGATCGGATATACCGTTGTCCATTTCGAAACACCATATACCGTTACCGGTTACAATAAATTCGCCGATGTCAATATTCGATGGAAAGGGTTCGCCGGCATTGGAAACGAATTCACCACGGCCCTGCTCCAGATGACCATGTTCAGGGTCCTGAATGAACACCTCATTCTGCCGGTCAAACGAGCCCAGTTGCTGTTTGCTTTCGATCGGCTCGGCCGTCTGCAGGATATACCGGGTCCGCGGTTCGTTTTTGCGCATATGATTTGCCCCCACCCGCCGTTTGTCTTTGACCGTGAGGGGAACCAGCCGAAAAACGCGACAATCCGCCACCTCTGGACGCCACGGACCGCCTATGTCGATCAGTTACTGTTCGTCAACGACAAAATTGAAGCCGTCATTGCGTCGATTCTTGAGCGCTCAAAACGGCCGCCGGTGATCATCCTGCAGGCCGATCACGGTTCCTCCTCGTCATCCAGGGAGGACCTGAGCCACCTCGACAACCATACCCTGCTCAGGGAACGAATGAGGATCTTCAACGCGTACCATCTCCCGGGCGTCGACCACGCCGTGCTGTACGATTCAATATCGCCAGTCAATACCTTCAGAATCCTGTGCAATGCTTATTTCGGAACCGCGTATCCCCTGCTGGACGACAAGAGTTACTGGTCGGATTACCTGCTGCCCTATGACTTTGCCGAAGTAACCGACATCGTCAAGGAACCCACAGGGATGAGATAGCGCCCGTCCGCAACCGTTGACTCGTTCCTCCGGTTTCATATATTTTTGCTGACGGTAAAAATACTTTTGCGGCCATAGCTCAATTGGATAGAGCATCTGACTACGGATCAGAAGGTTCGGGGTTCAACTCCCTGTGGCCGTACCATACACCGCCACTACCGCTTCCGTGAGACGAGCAGGTTGGTAATAATCCTGCACACCTCTTCTGACGGTTTTTTTTCACCAAGCCGGGTGCGCAGCGCGAGGAGCTTGTTTACCGTGCTGTTGTACAGCTTTGGCGATTCAATGAACCGCTCCAGCGTGAGTGCGAGATTGGCGCCTTCCGCCTGGTCCTGTATGCACTCCGGCACGATGGTCTCGCCCGCGATAATGTTCGGCAGACCGATATGCTTCACGCGGATCAGCCGTTTTGCCAGCTCGTAGGTGACGGCCGAGGTATGATAGGTAACGATATGCGGGACCCCGAGGAGCGCCGTTTCAAGCGTTGCGGTTCCGGAGGTGACCAGCGCGCAGTCCGCACGGTTGAGCAGGCCCGATAGCGGGCCCTCCACGAGCGCGACCGGCGCACCGCCGATATACCGCTGGTAGAACGATTCTGGAAGCGCGCCGTAGCGCGAAACGCTTGCGCGTACCCGAGGAAAACGCTGCCGCAGGATTGCACACGCCTCAAGCATGCGTGGAAGCTGGTGTTCGATCTCCTGCCTCCGCGAGCCGGGGACCAGCGCGAGATGGAACCCGTTGTTTCCCGGATGAACCTTTTCGGGACGAAGAAAAAGCCCGGCCGCGGCCATCGCCTCGACGGTCGGGTTACCGACGAACGAGACCGGTGCACGAAAAGGCGAAAAACAGGAGACCTCAAACGGGAAAATCACCGCGATATGCGCCGCATGGCGGCCAAGCACGGCCGCCCGTTTTTTTTTCCACGCCCATACCATAGGTGCGATATACCAGACCACCGGCACCCCGCGCGCCGCGGCGGCTCTCATGAGCGGAATATTGAATCCGGAATAATCGACGCAAACCATGACGGATGGCTTATGCGCCTCGACAAGCCTGATACACCTGCGCTGCGCCCGCAGGAAAAACCCGATATGGAGCGCCACCTCCAGAAATCCCATGCGGTTGAACGGCGCGAACGGCATGACCGGCTCGAATCCGGCCCTTACCATGGCCGGGCCGCCGATTCCCCATACCCGGGAGCCGGTCAGCTCCAAGCGAAGCTGCGAAACCACGGCAGCGGCGTGCAGGTCTCCTGAGGGATCGCCGGCGATGAAAAAAAGGGAAGGCATTTTAACGTAAAGAGTTGAAAAGTTTAAAGTTGAAAACAACTATCCGTTGTGTCCGGTCCTGTTTCCACGGCTTAGAACAGTTCCCGGGGAAAGGCGCCGCTGCCTTTCATCTGTCCGAGATATTTCTTGATATCCGGCAAATTTGACCGCTGTATCACGAGTACGGCGTCATGCGTGGCGATTACAGCCAGGTCGCGGCAGCCTACGACCGCCAAGGCATGCGGGGATTTGTTGACAATGAGCGAACGCTCGCACTCCGCCTCGAACATGCGATGGCCGCAAAGCGCATTGGCGGCCTGGTCCTGCGGCGTGATACGGCAGAGCGACTCCCACGACCCGATATCGTCCCAGAAAAACCGGGCCGAGACCGCGCTGACCCGCGTTGAGCGTTCCATGATACCATAGTCGATCGACTCCTTTTCCGCCACCCGGTAGAACTCTTCGATCGCCGCCTTGGAAAACCCTTTCCCGGCAGCGGCCTGCACCTTCGCATAAAGCCCGGGCATATATCTTTCTACATCGGCAAGCAGGACGCTGTTTTTCCAAACGAACACGCCGCTGTTCCAGCGGTATTTTTTGGCAGCACAGTACTTTTTGGCCGTACGCGCGTCGGGTTTTTCAACGAACCGTTTGACCGCGTAACTGTGCAGGGTTCCCGCGCCACCCTCCGAGGCCCCGAGCTCGATATACCCGTACCCGGTGTCGGGCCTGGTGGGCGTCACGCCGAACACCACCAGCCGGCCGCGCTCGTCGGCGAGCGCGGCGGCGAACCGGACCGCTTTGGAAAACTCCGGCAGGGGACGGATGAGATGGTCCGCAGGAAGCACCGCCATGATCGCATCGCCGTACTTCGCGGTGATCCAGGCGGCGGCGAGAGCAATCGCCGGGGCGGTGTTCTTGCCAACGGGTTCCACGATGCAGTCAAAGCGCCACCGGTTCGAAAGCAGCGCCTTCATGCGGCGCGCAATCGCTTTCCCGGTAATGACCAGGGGCGTCACGCCCCGGGAAGAAAATACCCGCGCACGCTTGAAGGTCTCCTCGATGAGGGTTGCGTTGGAGGTGAGCGCCAAAAGCTGCTTGGGATGGCCCGATCGGGAGAGCGGCCAGAAACGTTCTCCAATGCCGCCGGCAAGGATGACGGGTACGATCGTTTTCACAGGACGGGTTCCCTTATGGATGCTCCATATTTTTTCCCCTTGAGACTTTTAACCGTGCCGTAGGGGACACGAGGAATGCCGATCTCCGATTTGTTATGGTTTGCGTTATGAAAGTCAGACCCTCCGGTAATCGCCAGCCCGTATTTCCGCGCGATTTTTATATACTGCTGCTGATACGCGGCCGAATGTTCGGTATGGTAGGCTTCGAGTCCCATGACGCCATCGTCAATGAACTCCTTGATCCTTTCATCCACCCTGGTCACCCCGGGGTGGGCAAGTATCGGTATCCCTCCCGCACCCTTGATCAGGTCGAACACATCGCGGGGCCGCATTTTATACTTTTCCACGTACGCAGGCAGGCCGTACCCCAGGTACTTTTCAAACGCCTCCCGGAACGAGTAAACCAGCTCCTCCCGCAACATGGCAGCGGCAATGTGCGGCCTGCCGATGGCGCCGACGCCGGCAATGGCGAGTACGGTTTCGAACCGGAGATCGACCCCCTGCCGGTTGAGGTTTTCTATCATTTTTCTGGCGCGCTGAAAGCGCGCCTCCTTCATCTCCTGGAGAATTCGATTCAGTGTGGGGTCGGTAAAATCAATATAATACCCGAGAATATGAATATCAGCACCCTCTATCTCACTCGAAAGCTCGACGCCAGGCACCACTTCCACTCCCATCTGCGAACCCAGTTCGATCGCCGCGGGATACGCATCGATACAGTCATGGTCGGTAATGGCAACCGCCGCAAGCCCTTTCCTGCTTGCAGCCTCGAGTACCTCCTGTACCGTACTAGTGCCGTCTGAATGTATCGTATGAATATGGAGGTCTACATATCTCCTTGGAGAAACCGGTGCTGTATGCATCCTAGTCTGTTCATGATAAATGGTTTATGAGAATTTGAGATAATAATAGAAAGAGGAAAATAACCGATAGGGATCTGCGGGGTCAAGACGGAGCAAAAAAATGCAGCGCTGCGGAGCGAAAAAGGTGTTTTAGGACAAGCCGCTAGCGCCGCCGCCATTTCTTTTGTTGCTTGGGGTGGTGCTTTAATT